>JAGRAW010000189.1 GCA_020434415.1 Bdellovibrionales bacterium | reverse complement strand
AATCGGGGCAGACGCTCATGCAGCTCGAGTTGTAGCTACCAATGGTGCGGATTACATTCGACCGCTCGTTGCGATTGATTGGTGTCTCGCAATCATACGGACAGCTCAACGCTAAAATCGTGCAATCTGCATCAGAGGAACAACTTGCAGCGAGAGCGAGTTGTTCGCGAACTTCGCTTTCGCGTGTGTCGCAAGAACTTACTTCCGACAGGAGTGTCGTAAACACGAAGTAGCCGGCACCCGCGAGGAGCACAGCCCAGACAGTGGCGGTTTTCATTTCATTTTCCCCGATTGCTGCGGTTTCGCCGACCGCTACTTTTCGCAGTGCGTGCTGCGACATCGTAAGAACTCTTCGTTATCAGAGACCGAACTGCAAAGGAAGCAGTGCTTGGATTTGCAAATGAACAGGATGTGGTATTAATCAGCGGCAAAAGAGCTTAGGGAGCTGGATACGTGACACCGGAATTGTTTCGAACAGTGGGCTTTGTCGAAGCCTTGAGCTTGTTACTACTACTCTTCGTGGCCATGCCGCTGAAGTACATTGGCGGTTATCCGCAGGCTGTGAGCGTCGTCGGAATGGTGCACGGGGTGTTGTTTCTGGCCTACGCGTCTCTCGGCATGCTGTTGCTGGACGAGCTTGGCTGGGGATACCGACGGCTGGCTCTGGCCTGTTGTATTGCGTCGATCCCTTTTGGACCGTTCTTGTTCGACAGGGTGCTGTTTCCGAAACGCCAAGCTGCGCTTGAATAATCGTCCGTCGACCTGCCCTAAACACGCGAACCTAACGTCGATCATTAGGCCTACTGCAGGCGTCGAAGCGAACTGATGAACGCTTCAAGCATCTGTTCAATCGGACGCCAGAGTAGCTCCGCCCGCGCCAGGCTGGCCTCTTCCATTTCGAATCGCGCGAGGTGTGGCGGTAGGCTGCCAAGCAGCTCGGAGAGAGGTTTCTGACTGTTGAGCTCATACGGGTGATGAGTTTCCAGGTCCCTGGCAACGTCGGCAGTCGTTGCTCCTTGCAGGAACATTCGACGAGCGCGTTGACCCCCATCGAGAGAATCGCGAATTCGACTACGGATCTTCAGTAAAGCGCGTTCGGCAATCGCGAGCTGTTCGCGAAGTAGCTCGCCCTCGTCGAGCAACGCATCAAGCTCCACACGCAAGGAAGGAGGAAATCGCGCCCCTTCAGCCTGCACCAACTCGACAATCCGCTGCTTGTAGCAGCGAAGGAAGTAATAGCGAAAGTAAAATGCTGACGGTTCGATCTTCCCGTTCGGTTTTGTCAGGCGCACCAATAGTTCGAGCAGGCCGGGGCGGGTGAGGCGATACCGTGGTGCGGTCTCGGCGGTTTCCTTCTTTAGAAATCCGTCAGTGAGCAACTGGTCAAGGTAACGGGCGATCTGGGTGGTCTGAACCGAAAGGGCGCTGCCTTCAAGTTCGAACTCGAGCCAGTTGGAGAAGAGTTCGATCAGGAACTTGACGTCGCGTTGACGAAAGTGCTCTCGCGCTGATTGCGCGTGGGCAGCGATCAGCGCGGCAGCGACGAGTGTTTCGAAATGTTGGACCAACGAACCGCGGCGCATAGTTCTCCTACAATGTAGTTAAGTAGTTAGCGTTCGGGCTCCAGCGAACTATCTGAAATCACTACCCCTAATGGGTCGAGTAGGCAGCTAGAATACATTGTAACATAACTAGACCCGATCTTCGAGTCCTTCTTGAGGCATGCTGAACACATCTACTTCAGGAGGACCGATGAACATAATTCGCCGAATCACCACCACCGTCAGTGCCCAGCTTGAGGAAGCTGCACGAAAACTGGAAAACCAGGAGACCATGGTCGCGCAGGGTATCACCGAGATGAAAGCGGCTGCAGCCCGCCTTCAAGCGCAGCTACGTCGCATCGAAGTCGACCGCAAAGCATTGGAGAGGGACTACGAAAGAAATGCAGCAAACGTTCCCCAGTGGACGGAGCGAGCGAAACAGTCGGCCAAGACCGATCGCGATAAGGCGCTTCACTGCCTGAAGCGAAAGAAGATGGCGGAGGATGCTGCAAGCCAGCTTCGTGATGAGCTTGCCCGTCACCGCGAAATCGAGGCGAAACTCAAGAGCGATTTAGTAAGCATCCATGCGACGCTACAAGGCGCTGAGCGCAGAAAGAACATGCTGCGAGCTCAGGAGACTCGGGCGGCGGCGTATCAAGGTGATGCGCTCCCAACGCGCCACGAAAGTTTGGAGGAAGTATTTCTCCGTTGGGAGGAGCGTCTCGCGATGTACGAACCAAGTCCTTCCGCCCTGCGAGAGGATTTTGAAGAGGCTTTTCTTGACGAGGAGGAGCAAGAGCGACTGGGAGCCGAGCTCGAGGCACTCCTTGAGACAAACGAGAAGGTGTCCAACGACTCATAGAGACGGGTGTCAACTTCAGTCTAGAGAACTTGAACCGAAGAGGTAGTATCATGGAAACGAAATGGCCTTTGCTTGCGACTAATCTGCGTCGGCTGGGAGGGGTGCTGTTGGCTGCTGCGGCAGGGACTTTTCTGGTGCAGGGCTGGTTGGGCGGGGATTCAATGCAGCGATATTTCACGTTTGCCGGTTTTACGGCCGTTCTCATCGCAGCGGCACTGCTGACAGGCATCCGTTTGCAGGACACGAAGGGAGCACGTGTATATGTTGCAGTTACCTTAGGCGCGTTGCCTGCCCTGATGGCTCAGTTGGGAGCGATTCTACTTGCCCTCGTCAGCGGCCCCATGGAGAGCGTGCCCTTGGCGTTTCGCTTTCAAGCGGCGCCGTCTCTGGCCGTGACCGCGGCCGGAGCAGTCGGAGGAGTGCTCCTGTGGCTTGGCAGTCGCTTCGGGCTAAGGGTGCTCAGTAGTTCGCACCTCCATTCGCTGCTGAAGGTGTTTATCTTCGGTAACCTGCTACTGTTAGTGCCTACAAGGGATCCTGAGGCCATTGCAGTTCTTATGTCGGTGCAGGTGGTGTGGCTCACCTTTCTGAATCTGCGCTCACTCACGGACCTGACGACATCTGAAGGGATCTTGGCCCGGGTGACGGTCGCGTTTCCCTGCCTGTTGCTCGGGGTGCGAAACGCCTCGTTCTATCCCAACACGCCGCTGTTTTATGCCGCGATGTTTGGAGCAGCTTGGCTAGTCATGTTCGTTTGGTCCCGAGCCTTATTGCGGGAATCCATTGCGGAGAAATTCCAAGCGTGCAGCATCTTTCCTGCGCTGATCAGCTTTGCATATGCGGCTGAGGCATTCGGGGTTGACGATCGCTTCGCGATACCTGCCATCGGTGTGCCGTTTGCGGGCTTTTTACTTGCCTCATCATTTTCGGCAGTGGGCAGTGGGAGGGGCTATCGGAAGCTCGCATCCTTCATCGCGGTGGCCTCGTGCGGCCATTATCTGCTCCACGTGGGAGGGACTAGCGCGTCTCTGCTAAGTCTATTGACGGGAGCAGTGCTGGTCGCTACCGCAAGTGCGATACAGGAGCGTAATGTGCTGGCGGCGGGGATGGTGCTCTCAGCAGTGGGGATGCTGTACCACCTGCGGTTCGCAATTACATTGTATTCGCTCAGCCCGTGGTTGTCGCTGGCAGTTGCCGGCATTGTGGTAGTCATGCTCTCGACCGTGGTCGAACGATATCACCGCACGTTGGTCCGGCTGCATGGGAGCGCAAGCGCAGCACTGAAGAACTGGAGCTAGGAGAGCTCGACGTGAGGACCGTGCTCTCGCCGAGCCTCGAGAGCGCGCTCCAGCCCGAGCGGTCCACGGACGGATCGCTTCGTCTGCTACGGTTGGCAGAGCGTCTTCTTATGTGTCGTCACGAATCAGACGATACGGGTTGTTGTTATATAACTCCTTAATCTCGTCCTGGATTTGGCTGCCTTCATCTCGACAACGCGTGTCGCAGATTGTTCTTGTTGAACGTCCGCCTACCAAGTCCTCCGCCCAGATAAAATATTGGTCGTCGAACCAGGTGGACGCCTGGTAGGTGCGTTGAATCACACCAGCGGTTTCGAAGGCTTGATAGTCCGCCTGAATGGCACCTCCCGCATGCACTGTCGGGTCGGGCTCCCAGCGATTCTGTGCCGGATCGAGATTGTTCGTCCACTTAGAGCACAACTTTTGGTCGAGCATGTTCTCCAGGGCTTTGTTATCTCGACATTGAGCAGCAGTGATCGGAGTGTCCGCGGGAAACGCGGCATTCACTGCGTCGACGTCGCATGGTGGCCGAACAGGCAGAAAGAAGCCGCCCGTGATGTCAGAAAGATGCTCAGGGAAGGTGGCAACCGAAAATGGAATACATTCCTCCTGCCCAAGGCCGACAACTACACAATAGTAGTTGTTGCGGTCGTCATAGATATCGACGCCAGAAATTGTCCGTTCCCGATTATACCGGGCAGCATCTTTGGCATCCATGCATTCGGATGGCTTGGTCATACTTTGCTTCAACGCCAAGTGTGGCTGTACCATGCGTCCGAAGAGGACCGTATTGACGCGAATATTCTTCTGCCGGAAGGTCTTCCAGTTCGCTTGTTGCAGTTTACCTCTATAAAGCGCCAGCGCCCAGGGGGGCATGGGCATGCTCGGAGAGTCGCTGATGAGCGCGAGCGTTTCCCAGCTTCCATAGATAAATGGACGAAGTGAGTTATCCTCCGGCGGCAGCAGTCGGTCGGTTTCGTACGTCGGTGTTTGGCAGTCAATATGGTTTACCGTAATGGTTTCACCGGTTCCGTCAAACCAATGAATTCGTGGCCCGGCGCACGAATTCAGAAAGTCGGAAAAGATTGTCAGTTGCTTGTCGGATTCGTTCTCATCTTTCGGGAGAAGATCATTTGCGGCCAAAACCATGCGCGGAATATCCGTGTTGCGGGTAGGCCGAGGAAAGATGAGATGATTGAGCCGTGCCAGGAGTGTCGGGTTGTTTGGAGCGCCAGTGAGGCCAGTTTTGTTGGTGATGAGCTTTAGCGTCGCCCAGTCGCCGCTGGTATCGAAGGGGTTCGTCGGGCCAAATGTACGTTGGGGAAGGATTTCGTCATCGAAGCCGATAAAGGACAGTTCATCGCCGGGTACGGTGCGTTGCTCGATCTCGGTGATGGTCGTGTAGATGCTTTGTAGAATGTCGGTCAGCGGCTGAGGCCCGTAGTACATTTGCCCCGTATTCAACATGTGTACGGAGATGTCAATGAGGTAGTGAGCCCCATCTATCTGGAAGCAACGATAGTCGCTTCGAAAGTGGGTGGTCGCTGAAGTTGGTAAAGCGGGGTTTCGCGTTTCCGGTAGCGAATAGTAGACTTGCGCTAGTGACGGAGTGAAGAACGAACATTGATCGTTGAAGTTTGGCGGGGTAGCCGCAGCCAGGCATGGGTTGTCTGTTCCGCTGGAGCAGGTCGACGTCGTTCCATCCAGTTGAAACACATATTCTGCGGCCTGACCGAGGTTCGTGTTGGCATCGGTTATCGGTAGGTTGTTATGTGGGATATGGGTGTCTTGCGTGATGCTCCGTGAAAGATCGACTGCGTATACTGCGATCCGCGGCACGACTGCCGCACGTCCTCGTCCTGAAACGTCTTGTCGGACAGCGGTTCCCTGTTGACCGAGGAGCACGTTTAGCGCGGGCATGAAGTAGCTCTTGACGGAAGTATCTTCGTCAGTCCAAAGCGATACTTGCATTGCCGTTAAATTGGTCGCGGTCGAATCATTGGGGCGAAAACAGGGGGCGCCCGCCCAACTGCCTCCCGGGCAAGGACAAGTGCCGTTCTGCTGAGGATAGGTCGCGCAGCCGGAAGCAGGCTCTTGTTCGAACCAGTTTCCAGCAATGACTTCACCAATGGCATCACTGATTGCACCGGGTGCTCTTGACGGCAGGGCACCGGTTCCATCCACTAGGCGAACTTCGGACCCTTCCACGAGGGTGTACTTTCGACTGGCGACGAGAGAATTTGAGGACTCGGCAAGAATCCCTTCGGCTCGTTGGATAGCGGCCTCGAGCTTCTCACGGTAGATTGTCGCCGGGACTGTGCTGGTCTGTGGAGTATCGCGAAATGCTTCAAGTGCACCGATCGCGGCGGACTGTGAGAGCTGGTTAATTTCAACGGAACTTATCGATACCCGAGCTCCATCGATGGCCAAAGCGGCAAAGGCAACGAAAACAGCCAACAGTATTGCAAAGAGAACAAGTATGGCACCGTTCTCTGACGATCTTGTAGTCATAACTTAAGATCCCAATCCAGTTGTGTCACACCAGCAATCCGACGGTTGTGGCCCGGAATGCCAAACTGCCGGAGGATCACAGGAGCCATCGGTCGGCCGGCTACAAGGCTGACAGCGACACCCGGCCCACGCCTTGTAGCCGTAGGGGCAAGTTGTGGTATCCCCGACCGGACAGTCGCATTCACATCGATCTCGATTTGAATTCCAGCTGCCACCGTTGAGGCAGACATGCGTCTGAGTCGGCGGGACGGGGCAATCTCTGGTGCACGAGCAGTTATCCGGATCCCAGGCGATCGGTGAACATGTCGATGGATTCGGGCAGTACGTAGAGCTAGGACTCGGCGTAGGCGTCGGACTGAACAGAGAACTGTTCTCGAGCGCACTCTTCGGATGGTAGTGCAGCCAACCGACCGAACTTACCTGAATCGGCCAGGAGTCCCAGATTAGCGGAATAAAGAACCGCTTTACCGCGTTGATCTGCACAATCACAGGCTGTGTTTTCAGCACCTCGCGCATCGAGACGCCCGCCGGAATGCTGGCGATCGGGTGGGTGAACGTGGAGTCGCCTTCAGGGCTGTTAATCGTCCACGTTTCTCCGGGGCGCACCACCATCGCCAGCAGCCCGCTATGTGCACCGCTTCCTGAGGCGACGGCATCGGTGACAGTCGCGGGGACTAATTCCAGTCTTGCGCCACTGTTGGGTAGGCCGACAAGGATATCAAGGGCAAGTGAAGTCGCTTGGTCAATGACGTCATTTCTGCCGGTGTTAAAAGTGACATAGCGGGGATCACTGCTCGGGAATTCCGATAGATCTTCACCAAGCTCCGAAAGGGTAATTGCCAGTTTTGCGCCATCTGCTGCTCCCTTCTGCAGCAAGGCGACTGCAGTGAAGTAGTGCGCAAGATCGATAAACATGCAGACCAGGAAAAAGACCAGCGGACACACGATGGCGAACTCGAGCATTGTTGCGCCCCGATTGTCGAGATGTTTGCCCATAGTCGTAATCCTGTTTAGAGCTCCTCGTACAAATAGGCCCCCTGCGTATCGACGCGAAGCGGAATCGAGGGGAGAAAGAAGCCGATGAAGTTTCCGGTGACTTGGAGGCCAACGCGGTCATCGGTGGTACTATAGAACGTGGTAATACTTACTGCGTCGACGGACAGCGGTAAGGAGTTGCTCTCTTCAATTCTCTGAAGGGCGTTCTGCACTCTTAGTTGCACCAGATACTGTTGGCAGGGAAACGCGACAAAGGTGGCGTTGATGCAGGCATCGTGCTGAGCTGTCGTGGGGATGAGATCTGTGAGTCCTGCAGGCGAGGTCGGCTCCAAAGCGGGCAAGACCTGCGCCAAGCGAAGACCTTCATTCGCAGCATTGGTAAGCATTGCATATTGGGTCAGGGCTAGGCACATATCGAAGAAGGTCAACATCAGCAGTAGCGTGGCGCTGAGCACAATTGACCATTCGAGAATGGCGACACCGCTTTCATCTTCGCTAAGTGCAAGTGATTCCATGTCGCGCAACA
>JAGRAW010000188.1 GCA_020434415.1 Bdellovibrionales bacterium | reverse complement strand
TGCTCGAAGCGGCGGAGGTGCATGGGAATTGAACCCACCTGGAACCTTATCAGCCCCACAACGGTTTTGAAGACCGAGAGCGTCACCAGACGCTACACACCTCCCTGTTTCAAGGGAATGCTCGCCGACTCTGCGTTTATCAGTCAGAATAGCCCCAATCGGCGGAAACTCGCATCCTTCTTGCGATGCGCCCAGTCTACCTTCAGGTACACAGAAGTAGCGGCCAAGGCACATGATATCCGATACCGCACATTCGCCGGAGCAGTTTCGCACCGATGCAAACTGACGCTCCCATACTGAAAGAACTCGTGCTTGCCGGCGGCGGTCATTCGCACGCACTGCTGCTCCGTATGTGGGGGATGCACCCGATACCGGGCATACGCCTGACCGTCATTAGCGATCATGCTCACGCTCCATATTCCGGCATGCTCCCCGGACTGATCGAAGGCGTTTACACTTTCGACGAAGCGCATATCGATATCGCCCGACTCTGCATTTTCGCAGGCGCGCGCTTTATTCGAGGCCGGGTAATCGGACTCGATCTCGCCGGCAAACGTGTGCGAGTAGCCGACCGCCCGCCAATCGCCTACGACCTTTTGTCGCTCAACGTTGGAAGTGTCCCGCCGACCGAACCAGTACCCGGCGCGGACACGTACGCGATCCAAGTAAAGCCGGTGTCTGCGCTCCTTACTGCGCTTGATAGTCTCCTTGAGCAACCTAAGCCGCCCCGGTCGATCACAGTCGTCGGTGGGGGCGCCGGAGGCGTAGAGCTGCTGATGGCGCTGATGCACCGCTTCAACGCCACGTTTAGAGACGCGAGGCCGCCCACCACCTACAGGCTGGTGCACAGCGAAGCGCAGTTACTGGAAACACACCATCACCGAGTAAGACGAACAGTCGCCGCAGAGCTTCGACGACGAGGCGTCGAGTTGGTACTAGAGGATCGCGTGGTAGAAGTGCTTCAAAACGGTCTGAAGCTTCAGTCCGGCTCCCTTGTCGAGGCGGACGCTGTTTTTTGGGCGACCGGCGCTGCTGCTCCGCAGTGGCCGGCAGCAGCCGGTTTGAGCGTAGATGCGCGTGGCTTCGTTGCCGTCACGGAGACTTTACAGTCTGTTTCACATCCGGAGGTGTTCGCCGCGGGCGATGTCGCTTCGATGAAGGCCCACCCTCGACCCAAGTCGGGCGTTTTTGCCGTACGCCAGGCAAAGCCGCTCTATCACAATCTACGCGCTGTGCTGCTCGGCGAACCACTTCGTGCGTATCGACCGCAATCGCAGTTCCTTTCGCTTATTGGCACAGCCGATGGTCGGGCTATTGCCTCACGCGGTCCGTTCTCTTGGCATTCGAGAACGATGTGGCGTTGGAAGGAGCATATCGACCGCAAATTCATGCGCCGCTTCGAAGACCTCCCCTCGATGGAAATCCTTCGGCCCAACGCCGCCGCTCCACGGACGGCGATGACCGGGGAGTTGGAAGATGTCATTCGGAACCATCAATTTCGCTGTTCGGGCTGCGGTGCCAAGGTGGGTCAGGGCGTGCTCGAGCGAGCACTGCGGCGTGCGATAGAAGAAGCGCCCGGTTCAGAACCATCGGAGCATGTACTCGTCGGTTTGGAAGAGAGAGATGACGCTGCAGTGTTATCAGTCCCGCCGGGAAGTTACCTCTTGCAAAGCGTCGACTATTTCCCCGCACTGCTGAGCGACCCGTATCTGTTCGCCCGCATTGCGGTTGTGCACGCAGCAAGCGATCTCCACGCCATGGGTGCGCGAATCTCCAGCGCACAGCTCACAGCTGTGCTACCCCCAGCTTCCTCCAAGGCCCAAGAGGAGACCTTGTATCAGATAGTAAGCGGCGTTCTGACTGCGCTCGCCCAAGAAGGCGCAACATTGGTCGGAGGGCATTCAGCCGAAGGAAAAGAGCTCGCGCTTGGCCTAACCGTGAACGGCTGGAGCCCGAAGGATGCGGTGCTGACCAAGAACGGAATGCGAGCAGGAGACCGCCTGGTGCTGACGAAGCCGCTAGGCGTAGGTTGCCTCTTCGCGGCGGAGATGCGGCTTCGAGCCCGTGCACGGTGGCTCGATCAGGCGATCGCTTCGATGCTCGCGTCGAATGGACCTGCGGGCACCATCTTTCGCTCCCACGGCGCGCATGCCCTAACCGACATCACCGGCTTCGGTCTCGCGGGACACCTCCTGGAAATGCTCACGGCCTCTCGTTGCGATGCCCGACTTGACGTTCAGTGCATACCTGCGCTGCCCGGAGCACTCGAAGTGCTCGCCCAGGGAATAGCCTCCTCCCTCCAGCAAGAGAATCGACGGATTGCCGACGCGATTCAACACACGAGGTCCGGCCCCACCGACCCCTACTTCGAGCTCCTGTTTGACCCGCAAACGGCCGGCGGCCTGCTGGCAAGCGTTCCCGCCGCCGAAGCTGAGGCGTGCCTTGCCGCACTCAAAGCCCAAGGGTACGCTGCATCAGCCGTCATCGGCGAGGTCACAGCGCAAGCGAATGAACACCCCCGGATAGTGCTTGCGTAATCGCACGCGCAAGCGTCGGTGAGGTTGATGCGTGCGGGGCTTGCCGTGATGCTAGCTCCACACCTCCAGAGGCGCGCGCTCGACCAGGGCGCGTAGGATGTCGCTTCGAGTAACGATTCCAGTGAGCTTTCCTTCTTCATCGACCACCGGCATCGCTCCGATACGCTCTCTAAAAAGCACGCGTGCAAGCTCCCGCATCGGGGTGTCGGCGTGAGCAGTCAGCACCCGCGTCTGCATGATATCGCTGACCTGCCGCTGGGAGGCATCTCCTTCCCCTTCGGCTAGCTCCCTCAGCAAATCTCGATCAGATACGATGCCTCGCATGGACCCATCCGTGTCTACAACCGGCATGTGACGAAAGCGGCATTCCTTGAACAGCTCGAGCGAAGCTCGCACGGTCATGGTCGGGGGAATCGACTGCACCGGGCGGCTGGCAATCTCCCCTGCTAGAACCGTCGGCCTCTGTTCAGCGCTTTGCTGCGCTCGCTCATACGCTCTCCGTGCGCTGTCTCGTTCCGGGTGCGGCGATTCATCGTCGCTCTCGGCGGCAAGGCGCTGGGCCTCACGCACAGGTCGAACAGGATGAACAGATGACGCTGTTCGGTCATCGTAAGACTGGACCTCATCCACGCGAGACTGTATTCCTTTATCGAACCAGAAGAAGACCATGGAGCGAATAGCCCTTGAATGTGCTGGAGCGAATAGCCCTCGAATGTGCTACGGTAGTGCTACGCGATAGCGTAGCCCAAGCGCCTACTCCAGGGAAGCGCTGGATTGTCGGGGTTGACGGGTTTCCGACCCCGTTATGGTAGAGGAATAACGATGAAAAACGACCTTCACATTCAGTCAGTCATGCACCCGTTGCCCCATTCGGTGGGATACGACCAAACTCTTCACACTGCCAAAGTCATGCTCGCCGAGTACGGGATTCGCCACCTTCCGGTGCAGAAGGGCGGGGAGCTTATCGGTGTGATTAGTGAACGAGATATCCACTTCGCACTTTCAGTCGAACACGCCGAGCCGGAAGAGCTCAAGGTTGCAGACTGCGTTACGGAAGAACTTTTCGTAGTAGGTCCCGGCGAGCCGGTCGCGGCGGTGGCACGGCAAATGGCGGAACAGCGAATCGGTTGCGCGCTCATTGTCGAGAATGACAAACTGGTCGGCATATTTACCACTGTCGACGCCTGTCGGACGCTTCATCGAGTACTTGAAGGGGACTTGTCGTCAAAGTGAAAGTCCTGGTTCTCGGCACCGGCACCTCGACAGGGGTTCCTGTGCCCTGCTGCACCTGCGCGACCTGCACTTCGAACAATCCGAAGAACAAACGATTACGGACCAGCATCTACCTCTCGTTCGGCGCTGCGTTCGAGCACGGGGTATTGATTGACACTAGCACAGATCTCCGGCAGCAAGCGTTGCGCTATGAGTTGCCTAGCGTCGGTGCGGTGCTTTTCACGCACACCCATGCAGACCACGTCTTCGGTATCGACGATCTGCGCTGTTTCAACTTTGCCCAGCGCTCGGTCATTCCCGTCTACGCCAGCGAACAGAGCGCCTGTGAACTGCGAACGAAGTTTAGCTACTGCTTTGACACGCCGGACCGCTACGAAGGGGGCGCGCCTCCCAAACTCCTGCTCCAGGAACTGAAACCGTATCAAGTGCTTCGCTTGGGAACAGTCGATATCCTGCCGCTACCTGTTTTTCACGGCCGAACCGAAGTATTCGGTTTTCGCATGGGTAATTTCGCCTACATCACGGACTGTTCATTTATTCCGGAACAAACGCGAGAGCATCTCCACGGATTGGAGGTGCTACTGCTTGACGGTCTTCGGGAACGCCCGCACAAAACGCACTTTACCCTTGAACAGGCAGTCGCAGAGATCGAACTGATTCGTCCTGAACGAACGTATCTGACGCACATCTCCCACGAGCTGGATCACGATGCCGGCAATGAGCGCCTTCGGGAGCTGACGACGCTCCCGGTAGAGCTGGCGTATGACGGCCTGGAGTTCGAGGTACCGAGCTTCTCTCCGGAGCACGCATCGAAGCCAAACATTACCTAGCTCAAGCCAAAAAACGAGGGCCACACGAAAGACACACACTCGGGCTTGATCGGGGTCATATAATTGCGCTTGTGTAGCGAAGTAGTAGCAAAAGCCACTCCTCTGACGGAACTTTTCTTATGAGCCCGACCTCGAGCGCGCAGACAGCTTCGCCATCGCTTCCAACCCACTTCCTCGATTTGTTCGAAACAATCGCGCGGAGGCATCCCGACCGCCCCGCTCTCGTCTTTGACGGCCGATGGATGAGCTATCACGAGCTCGCGACGAAAACTGCTCGCCTCGCCCATTACCTGCACGGCAGAGGCGTGGTGGCGGGGGAAGTCGTCGCGGTATCCCTCCCCCGCGGCTTCGACGTCATTCTGTCCATGCTTGCTGTACTGCGAAACGGAGGTGTGTACCTCCCGATTGATCCGCTCTATCCTAAAGAACGGCGCGAATTCATGGTAGCTGACGCAAAACCGCGATGCCTGATCACCGAACGCGAGCTCTATCATCACATGCTCGATACTTCCGTCTACCAGCTGCAAGTAGTCACGCTGGATCGGACGGAAGCCGAGGGGGCAGATTGGTTCGCGAACCGCTCGGTAGAAGAGCTTCCCCAGCTCGATGCAGAAGATCGCTCCCCGGAAAACGCATGCTACATCATCTACACATCCGGCTCGACCGGCCAGCCCAAAGGCGCGCTGAACACTGAGCAGGGGCTGCTCAATCTAGCACGAGAACAGATTCGCGCATTCGACATCACCCCTGCCGGCAGGATACTGCAATTTGCTCCGTTCAGCTTTGACGCCTCCATTTCGGAGGTAGTCATGGCGTTAGGTGCCGGAGCGGCCTTGGTGATGGCGGAACAGGCTTCGATGGTTCCGGGTCCGTCGCTAGTGCAGCTCCTGCTTGATCAACGCATCACTCACGTAACCCTGCCGCCGTCGGTGCTGGGCGTGCTGCCTGAAATACCTTTTCCTGATTTGGAAGCCATAATTGTCGCGGGCGAGCCCTGCCCGATCGAGCTGGCAGAGCGCTGGTCGAAAGGCCGATCCTTTTTCAATGCCTACGGCGTGTCGGAAGCTGCAGTGTGCTCGACCATTCACCGCTACGTCCCAGGCTCCTTCGCACTGCCGATTGGTAAGGCGATGGGAGGTATTGAATTACACGTCGTCGATGACAACGAGGAACAAGTAGCTGCTGGTGAGGTCGGAGAACTTCTTATCGGCGGGTTAGGCGTGGGCCGGGGGTATCTTAATCGGCCGGAACTGACCGCACAAAAATTCGTCGAACGATCGGGGCCACACGGTGCAGCCTCTCGATTCTACCGTAGTGGGGATCGAGTGCTCCTGCACGATTCCGGAATCCTCGACTATAAGGGACGGGCTGACTCTCAGGTCAAGATTAGAGGGTTTCGTATCGAGCTCGACGAAGTCTCACATTGGATTGAAAGCGCCCCCGAGGTAGAGCACGCTGCCGCGGTGGTGCATACCGATCCGCTCGGGGCAAAGCAATTAGTCGGCTACTACACGGCGGCACCCCACCTATCGGAGGCTGAGCGCCAAGCGAGCACTGCCAGGGTACGCGAGTTTTTGACCGCGAAGCTTCCGCAACACATGATCCCGACTCATTTGCTCCCGGTAGATGCCTTTCCGCTGTCTCCCAGCGGTAAAGTTGACCGCCAGTTACTTGCACTCCGACCACTGCCTGCCATACCGACCGGAGAGATCCGTGAGGCTCGAACCGCGGTCGAACGGCGACTGGCCAGTATTTGCTGCGAACTCCTGCACGTGGCTGTCGTTTCGTTCGACTCCTCCTTTACCGACATCGGGGGAGACTCCCTGAAAGCCGCAGAACTTGCATGGAGAGTGCAGGAGAATCTCTCTGTGCGACTTTCAGAAGCTGACATTCTCGGGGCGGCGACGCTCGCGGAAGTTGCTGCCCGCATCGAATCTGCACAGCACCACGATTCGCGGCACCGACCTCCCCTGCGACAGACTGTCAGCCGCAGCACTCCCATTCCGGTGCACCCGACCCAGGAGATATTCTGTTTTCTGGAGAAGCTTGGTGCAGATGTAAGTCCGCTCCATTGCTGTGCCGCGTATGAAATCAAGGGACCACTGGATCGGGAGTTGCTGCAGGAAGCCTACACGGGCGTTTTTCGTCGCCATGAAAGCCTCCGCCTGAGCTACGATCTCTCTGGCGTGCCCCCCAAGCTGCTGGCTCAGCCGGCAAGCGATGAGCAGCTCGAGTTTCTTGATTTTTCATCAGAAACGGATCAACAGTTGAGCGCATTTTTTCGCGCTGCCGAACGGACTCAATTCGACCTTCGGGCAGGTTCGCCGATTCGAAGCTGGTTCATTACACTCGCTCCGGATCGTACCCTTCTGGTGATTGTTGCCCACCATATCGCTTTCGACGCCTGGTCCCTTCATATTCTGTTGCAAGATTTGTTCGCATTGCTTGCGGAGAAGCAGTGCGGAAGAAGTTTTCTGCCGTCGCTCGAACTACAGTACTCGGATTATGTGAGCTGGTTTCACCAAAACGAGACACTGAACGATCAATCAAGCTACCGCGCCTATCACTCGTTGCTCTTCCGGAAGCCGATTCCCGAATTCGACTTGAAGCCGATAGCGAAGCGGCCGGAGCACAAAAGCCGTCAGGGCGAAAATATCTTTATCCGCTTCACCCAGGACGATCGAATCCGCTTGGCCCGTTTTTGCGAGCCGCGTGGATTGACACCGCACATGGTCTGGACCGCCCTACTGAAGGCGACCCTATTTTTCCATTCGGACGATGCCGATATAATCTTGGGCGGTCCCGTCGCGACTCGACAACACCGTGAACTGGAGCGGCAGATCGGGCTGTATGCTTCTTCTGCAATACTTCGCACGCAGTTTTCCGAGCAAGAAGGGCTAGAGTTCTATCTTCAGCGCATGAAGTCCAACATCCTGAACGCGTCTCGCTATCCCGTTCATTCCATTATTCGCCTGCTCGAAGAATTCGAGATCCCGGTGGTGATGGACCGCACGCCGCCCTTTGACGTTTCTTTTGCCTCTCGGATTCTCGCCATCCCGCTGTGCGACCCCGAAGTAGCGCGTTTATTGTCGCTGGAAATTCGGCCGTATCATTTCCCGATGTCGACCAGTTTTTTCGATTTGGAATTCACGATTCACGAATGGATGGGGGAAGTTGAGCTGGAGACCCGCT
>JAGRAW010000187.1 GCA_020434415.1 Bdellovibrionales bacterium | reverse complement strand
CTCTAACCGCTAGCATTATTTACAATAAAGCCGATGTGATGCTGTTGCCAGCTTCTGTTAACAAGGCCTTTGGTCTCGAGCGGCTCTGCCGGCTCCAAGGAATTGACCCTTCGACGCTGGTCGGTGTTGGCGATGCGGAAAATGATCTTGATTTTCTCGACTACTCCGGCGTTTCGGTTGCAGTTGCCAACGCTTTGCCGGAAGTCAAGAGCCGCTGCCGCTTTGAGACTCGAGAATCGAACGGTCGGGGTGTGATCGAGGTCATCCGCAAGCTGCTTGATCGCGGGTAACCTTAGTTGGATCAAGGTCACACTAGTTCACTTTCGATCCTGCTGGGTGGAGGTTGATGCGAAACACTCAGGCAGGTAAGCTGCTGCACTAGCTGATTACTGTTTCGACTGTGCTCGTGGCGCGAGTTTCTCAGGCCGTCCGTTATAGGCTTTCGGACCTTTCTTTTGCGGCATCAACGGCGCTCTTTTCCCTTCCCAATTTGCGAAGACGGATCGCGCGAGCACTGCGCGTGTGTACTGCACGGCGCGCAGTGATTCGCTGCACCTCACTATTCCCAGGTTTTATCTCTTCCCTTACAAGGAGGTTCATCCGATGAACGCCCGTCCGTCGTTAGTACTGTTGTTCGGCTTTTGCGGCAACTTGTTTACGGAGAAGCTCCTATGGGGTCTCTTCGTCGACTTTCGTCAGCGAATGCATGGCATTCCAAGAAACTTAAAAGTCCTCGGCATCGATCTCCAGGAGATCGCGGCTGAGCAGCTGCCCAACTTTATCGACCAGCGAGCGGATGCCGGTAAGGTGAACCGTTCGCTCACCGGTTGGAACGAATTCGTGAAGACCTTCACCTACCGGAACATCGGGGGAGAACATCGTCGTCCGGATTCGGCAAAGTTCGGCAGGCTTTGCCAAGAAGTGAGACGCTGGATGGCAGAGCATCAGGACGGGCAAGTGCAGATTTATTTCGCGCTGCCCCACACGGCGATGCCGCCAACGCTAAAGCTGTTCGCTGACGCCGGCATGGATTTCCGTTCGTATGCCGATCAGACCTCGTTGCTGCTGGAGAAGCCGAGCGCGATTGATCTTGAAACGCTTCAGACGACGAAGCGCTTGAGTACCAGGATCGGCATGAAGCTCGACCGGGTTCGCCAGATTGAACACTGGCGGTTTAAGCCCGGCTTCAACCAGATGATCCATGTCTTGTATGGCAATACGACGCTGAACGAGGCATTTCACCGACCATTCGTGAAGCGGATTATCCTGCGGGTCAGTGAAATGATCGGAAGTAACGGGAGGGAATATCATGGAGTGGGAGTGGACTCGTTCTTGAACCACATGATGTTCTTCTTTGGGCTTGCCCTCGGGAACCCTTTGGATGAAGGACCGGAGAGAGTCAACAACATGATCACCCACCGCCTGGCGAGACATGTGTTCGACCCTAATCCCGAACAGACCGAGGAAGAAAACCTCCGTCTCGAGCAAGAACTGTATCAAAGAATCAATGCTCGAGGTTGCTACGGTGTCTGCCATGAAGACCGCGGCGGTAGCGATCAGGCCATTCCCACGGCAATGATCGTTCAGTTGGTTGCCCAGAGTAATCGGTTGTTTGGAACGCCGGTGGTATTGATCCACCAGAAGAACGGTCCGACGAAGACGACGCAGCTCGAAGTTGATTTCCAAAAGGGAGATCGCTGGGAGTACGTCGCTGACGGCTACAGTTGTTTCGGGACCCGAGAATGGCGCTTCTCGCAGTATCTGCAGGGGCTTCGTCCCGAGGGTCACGGTTCACTGCCCTTCGTGCTCTCCGGCGGCGAAAGCATTCCTCCGGAGCACCAAGACGGCTACCCGGCGCTGGTCACCGCTTTTCTGGATGGAAAGCTGGACTTATTTATGCCGCTCGAGTTCCAAGAGATCGGCATTAGGATCGTAATGCCGTGGTTACAGCAACTGGATGCGACTTCTCGCGACGAGCGAGTATGGTTTCATCGAGGAAGCGATGCCTTCCGTGGCTTCGATTGGAGCAAAGGGCAGCAACTATGGCTCCCGCGAGCGGCTTAGGACGGGTCAGCGGCAGGGGAGTCACACAGCCAACACTTTTTTCGTAGGATTTGCTAAAGGTTGCGGAGGTGCAGCAAATCCTACCTCTTTCAACTGGATACCGTAGTTCGGCGTTCGAGCGAGCTTCGCTCGCAGGTCCCGCCAAAAAACTGCGCTATTCGACAGGCCCCCACGCGTGCTGCCCGGGGTTGAGCAGGAGAGAAGTGGAACGGCAAAGCCGTTATTGACCTTCTGCCGGTGTCTCCAGACATCGGCTGCTCAACCTCATCCTGTTCACGATTCTGTTCGGAAACATCATGAGTCAATCCGTCGACCCCGCTTTTCTTGCAGCTTCGCGAAAGCGGTCGCCAAAAAGCTCGACCATACGCCACCACTGTTCTTCCTCGTACCAGACGTTGAACCGGTTCACGAGTTGCGATGACTTCCACAAACGTGCCAGTGCAGAAGTTGGCGAGAACGATGTGCCGCCGCGACAACGAAAGACTCGCTGCTCTACTTTGCCGTCTCGTGACAGCATCCAAAGCGAGCCTGCGACAGTACCTTTCGTTGCGGGCGAATAAATCACACCAGTACCGGCGAACGCGCCGCGGTCGATGTATTCGACTCGATTCCCTTCATTACTGCCGGCATCCATTTCCAGTGCCTCAATCAGATCGTATTCGACTCTCATGAGTAGGCTCCTTTCTGCGAGTGGAACGACCGCGAAAGCGCGCACTTGCGCATCCTTCGCGGTCGCCACTCGCCCGCGGTGCCGGCAAAAACCCGTACCGTTCTCTCGCTGCTCATCGGCGTACCTGTCGGCACACCGAGTGGCAGCGTTTACTCGTCTACCCGACGCCCATCCTGCGCCCCTTGCAGCCGGGTGGGAAGAGGTGATGACCCTCGTTTCCGGTGTATTGGAAAATTATATGGGGGGTATTAGCGAGCAGCGTAGAGGGTGATCAAATACTGTTAGAGCGTTATAAGTAGTTGAACACGCTCCCCATACTCTTGCTCAACGGAGAAGCGAATTCCTCGCGCTTCCAGATGCGAGCGGCAAAGTGCTTCAGCGAGAATTCGCGATCCACGTAGGGTCGCTTCCGAAGGTAGAATCTCGCTGTAAAATACGGGGTGACGCGTGCCTACCTCGAGATCGAGTAAGAGCTCGGTAAATCGCGCTTCTCGTGGACTGCGATGCGGGCGATCCCCATCGACACAAAGGAAAAACGGAGCGGTAGCGTTCGCGCTTCGTAGATGTTCGCTAGCTGCAGCGACAAGACGATTGGTCCGATGAATGGGAATGTCGAGCGCGCTAAAGAGAATGATGCAGAGAGCACCGGCGGTTAACGCAGCTCCCTGGAGCTGGCGCAGAGGAATGCGGCGAAGCGCGCCGGCAGCTGCCTCGCCGGCGAAAAGCGTCACTGCCAGCATTGGCACAAGGATGTAACGCGGCCTGCACTCGACGGCGAACACAATCGGGACAATTGGCAAGGTCCAAATTCCCAACAGCAGTTCCTCGAGGCGAATACTTTTCCAGCCGCTCGTACGTAGTTGTCGAACGCGCTTGTACAAGCCGAACATCCCGAAGTAGACCAAGGGTGCCCAAGAAACGAAGATCGCTTTCATCCACGTTTGAAGATTTCCAAAGAAATCAGAATTTTCACGAATCGGGTTGACCCATTGGTTGTCAATGGCCCCGGCGACATAACTCTGATCGAGTATCAGTAGCCAGACTACAATCACCAACAATGGCGGCAGCAACCCAAGCCAAAGATCCCGCCGCAGCGCCAAGCGACGAACCTTCGGCTGAAGCATGCCGAGAACAGCAATCGGAAAAGCGCTTAGCAGGATGAAGGGGGTCTTGCTCTGAAAGAGCAGCAACAGTCCGAGCCCTGCCAGCAGCGAGTATCGAAACAGCTTTGCTTCGGGGTTTCGTAGGATCTTCAGCACTCCGTAGAGGAGGAGCAGTGTCCCGAACACGGCAATGCCTTCGACATTCAAGTCAAGGACGTCGCGCATGAAGGTGCGCGTGCTCACGAACAACGCTACGGAGAGTAGTGCCGCGCGTTCACCGAAGAGGAGCCCTGCCACCTGGGCCAGCATGAGCAGCGAGGCGAATACGAACAGGGCAGCCGGGAGCTTGGCTACGAACGTGCTGTAGCCGAACATCTTCAAGTGAGCGGCAAGGACCCAAAAGAGTAGGTGGGGCTTGTTAAAATAGGAGTCAACGTTAGCGAAGCTGTCCTTCAGTGTGAACCAGTCATTGGTTTCGACAATAGTGTCCGCGATGTAGGCGTAGCGAATGGCATCAGCAGCAACGTGTCCCTGGTGGAGGTGGCTGAAACAGATTGCGGCGGCAAACAGCACAATGACAAGGAAGGAGCTTCTCATCATTGCTGCGGAGTAGAGTAGCGGAGCAGTTCATACATCAGCAGCAGCCAGGCAGCGATAAACGCAGTGCCGCCGAAAGGAGTAATGGCTCCCAACCATCGGATTCGGGTGAGCGCAAGCAAGTACAATGAGCCGCTAAAGAGGACGAGTCCCGCGAGCAGAAGGAGCAGGATCCGTTTGGCACCGGGTACGCTCACTACCTGCGCGGAAGCAATCAAGCAAACGAGCAGCATCCCGAGGCCGTGCACGAAATGATAAAAGACCGCTTTCTCATAGATTGAGGCGCCGTACGCCTCTAGCCGCTCGCGCAAACCATGCGCGCCAAAAGCGCCGAGCGCGACTGCCAACGCAAGCGCTCCTGAACCGGCGGCATACCAACGATGAAGGGATTCCATAAAATAAACGAGCCCTTGCTTCGGGAGCGAGCATAGCGATACGGCGGTGGAGCGGCAAGCAATGTCCGCGGTCTTTACCGCCGGCCGCAGATTCTCCATTTGCTCGCTGCGGATAAGTGGCGTACCATTCCGTCATGGCTTTTTTACTCGATCAAATGCGTGCTTTGGGCAATCTGAGTCGATTCGTCGAGCTGATTGAGGCTGTAGATTTGGCAGGACCGTTGAATGGGCCCGGCCAATTCACCGTATTTTCTCCTACCGACGATGCCTTCGACCAAGCACCCCAGGATATACTGGAACTTCATTCTGCGACTTACGACAAGCAACGTAGTCTCGCACTGCATCATGTGACCTTCGGACTGTATGACGAGCTGACCCTTCGTCAAGCACAGCGGGTGAAAAATGCCGGAGGGAACGAGCTGAAGGTGGGAGACGACTACGCCGTCCTACGTATCTCCGGAGCTTTGATTACCTCCTCCTATCCCGATCTGGAAAACGGCGCGCTTCATTTAATCGAGCGCGTTCTCTGGCCGCCGTTACGGTAACTGACAGCTTGAGAACTACCGTACGCCGGCCAAACCGATAGTTTCGCTGACAGAGACCTCTTCCCCTGCGAGATCACAGTAGAGCTCGACCGTCTGCTGGACTGTTTGTAGCACATGAAACTGGGTTTCTATCTTCTGCTTTGCCGCCGTACCGAAACGTCGGCGGAGTGAAGGATCGCGATAGAGCTTCAAGATGCCACGGGCAAGAGCCTTCGAGTCTCCGGGAGTGACGACAAGGCCGTCGACACCGTCCGTTACCAGCTCCGGGACACCGCCGACCCGAGAAGCTACAGGTGGTACTCCTTGCGCCATCGCCTCGATGACGGCTTTGGGAAGACCTTCCGAGTATCTTGTCGGGAGTGCCAGGACGTCGCACGGTCCGATGAGCTTGGCAGCGTCTGCTCGCCACCCCGTGAAGTGCAAACGGTCGCGAACGGAGAGCTTTTCCGCTATTTCAAGTAAGCGCTTATCTCGAACATCGCCGATTAAGAGGTAGTGCAGCTTGGGTTCGTCGCGTAACTCCTCCGCTGCTGCGAGCAAAACGTCGACGCCTTTGTTCGGGCGCATGTTGGCGACGCAGGCAACCACGAAAGCATTGTCGGGAACGCCGAATTCTTGCAGAGCGGCTCGTGGAGCGCCACTGTACCAGCCCAGCTCGTGACCCTTGTAGATTCTGATTAACTTGGACTCGGGGATTCCGGTCGAGCGCAGGTAGTGCTTTACCGCATCAGATACGCATACGATTCTATCCACGCGCTTGTTACGAAACGTCAGTTGGCTGGTCAGGTCGAAGCGTGAGACGTTACCCAACGCTCCCCGATAGGCCACAACCTTCGGTGTGTAGGGCAGACCAAGCAACGCCAGCAACACCACCGAAAGCGTACGGCTGGTAAATACATGGACGATATCGTAGCGCTCGGCTTTCAATTTACGACGCACGGTGCGAATAGCGGTAACGTCCAGCCGATGGGCGCAGCGCAACGGCTCCACCGAAATCGGACAACCCTCGAACAGCTTATGGTGGAGGCCGTCCGTATTACACAGCACGTCGAGTTGAATCTGCTTTCCGGCAATGCGGCGAAAGACCTGTGCTTCGGGGAGGTCTAACTGGTCAAAAACAAGCAGGACGCGCAGGGCCATCGGGGCTGTCGGTGAAAAACTTAAATGATTCCGGGTGGTTTTCAAAAACCACAGTTTATATTAGAAAACTAGGACGGGTCAATTTCCGTCCGCGCTAGTAACGGAAGCTTTTGATTTTCGCTAACCGAGAAGGCTACGGTCGGACTTATTGACAACCCGTTGGTGTGGTTCGTGATGTCAGAAAATCGAGCTGGTCGGGGCGTAGCTTCAGCAAGACCGGTCCCAGGGTGCGGGAATTCGCTTGCCCCTTGCTCGGAAACCGCGTCATCGGCACTAGGAACGTCGGCGACAACCTGGCAGTTCGTGCCGCCGACTCGCTGGACCTTCGCCGAGGGCGCTCGAGACCTAGTGGAGGCTTATGACTGGGCGAAGGTGCTCAGGCAGCCGGACCGGTTCCTGGTGAAACGCAAACTTCACCGGGAAATGCTCCGCGTAGCCGAACCGTCCTTACCCGTCATCTATGCCAAAATATTTCATCCGGTCTGTCCCTGGAAGCGCATTACGAGCGCACTTCCGCCTTCTCATGCTGCGAAGGAGTTTTTTTTCGCACGAGTTCTTGCGCGTCTTGGCATCGAAACAGCGTCGCCCTTGGCATACGCGCGCTTCGGTCCGAGGGGTCGAGGCGGTGGATCGATTTTTCTTAGTCAGGAGGTTCCGCAAGTCCTGACCCTCTTCGAAGCGCTTAGCGATAAAGCGATCTCGGAATGCTTCCCACGCGATTCGTTGCTGTCGGCGTACGGTGCCCTACTTGGTCGCTTGAATCGAGCCGGCTTCTACATCGACGACTATTATATGGACAATGTGCTCGTCCACCGCACGGGCGGACCGGAGCCGCAGCTGCTTCTCGTGGACCATGAGTCAACCCGGCCGTTTGTCGGTTGGTTCAGAGGGTACCGTGAAAAAAACTTGATTGCTGCCTTGTTCTCCGAAGCGAATCTGCCGTTGTCGGAGGCTGAGGTGCGATGCGTGCTCGGAGGCTACGGTGGCGCGCTTACCGGCAGCAGCCCATCGGATGCTCATTGCGCGGAGTTGGACAAAGGTCTCCGCCGACGACTGGAAAAACTCGATCGGCGTCGCAACAAGAAACGCGGGCGGAAGCCCTACAAGTGGGGAGAGCGTTTCGGTGGCCTTCGGGTATCACGCCGGCGTGATCTTAACGGAGCGCAGCTTGTCACTCTTTACAGTGAGTTGGGTGATGCTGCCCGGATGGTGCTCGACGAAGGACGCATCCAGGCAGAACTCAGCTCGGTTTCGTCAGTATTCGATAGAATGAAGCTGCGGCT
>JAGRAW010000186.1 GCA_020434415.1 Bdellovibrionales bacterium | reverse complement strand
TCCACGGTCGGAGCATGTCCGCACCACTCGAAGAGGCGGTGCCCCAGCACCAAAAGGTCCTCCCCCGAGCCCAGCACATACTCGAATAGAGGTTCCCGAAGTGCTTCGCCCACACTCTCCAAATCAAGCTCGCCCAGAGGTATTCTCGAAGTTCGACTCATGATTCTTCCGGCGTGTCCTTCGGGACTCGATAAAATTGAGGATGCCGATACGCCTTGTCGGCAGCGGGTTCAAAAAACGACGCGATGTCCGCATCGACAGTGGCAGTGATTGCTGCCGTGGGCACGACCCAGATGCTGGCGGGAGACGACCGCCTCGCGTAAACATCCCTTGCGTGTTGGAGCGCCAGGCTGGGTCCGGCGGCACGAACGCTTCCGACGTGCTGGTGGGCTTCTCCGGCCTTTTCCTGAACGAAGACTTCAAAAAGCTCCGTGAAGTCCCCGTCCGCTCGTGCCGGTGGTGCGCTACTCATGCTGCGGTCTCCTCCTTCTGCCGCCGTTTCTTCTCGAATGCGGCTGCAGCTTCCCGGACCCAAGCGCCGTCTGCGTACGCCTGCCGTCGAGCCTCAAGTCGTTCGCGGTTACAGGGACCGGCGCCTTGGAGCACGCGATAAAATTCGTTCCAATCGATCGGTCCGATTCGCCAGTGCCCTGTCGCGTCATCGAACTTGAGGTCCGGATCCGGTACCACAAGTCCGAAGGCGTGGGCCTGAGCCACCTTCATGTCGATGTAGCGCTGCCGCAGCTCATCGTTGGACTTGCGCTTAATCTTGAAGCGGGTGAGTTCCGCGCTGTTGGGACTCGCTTGATCCGGCACTCCGAACATCATTAACGTCGGCCACCACCAACGGTCGAACGCCTCCTGAGCCATCCGTCTTTGCTCAGGAGTACCGGCCATCAACGTGCCCACAATCTCCATGCCTTGCTTCTTGTGGAAGTTCTCTTCCTTGCAGATCCGAACCATGGCGCGGGCGTAGGGCCCGTAGGAACATTTAGCGAGCATTGTCTGATTGATAATCGCGGCCCCGTCCACAAGCCAGCCAATCATGCCGATGTCTGCCCAACTGAGCGTCGGGTAATTGAAGATATGAGAGTATTTGGCCTGACCCTGCAGCAACTGCTGGTACATCTCGTCTCGACTGATGCCGAGCGTCTCTGCTGCGCTGTAGAGGTAGAGGCCGTGTCCGGCTTCGTCCTGCACCTTGGCCAGCAGCCCAATTTTGCGGCGGAAAGTCGGGGCACGCGTGATCCAATTTCCCTCGGGAAGCATGCCGACGATCTCCGAGTGGGCATGCTGCGACATCATTCGGATCAGTTGCTTGCGATACCGCTCAGGAAACCAGTCTTTCGGCTCTATGCTCTCATCCGCATCAAGCCGACGAAAGAATTCAGCTTCCTTTGGGTCTGGTTCCATAATTCCCCCTATCAAGGTAGTGTAACACAGGCTCCGCAGGTAGCGAACCTATGATGATGGAGCGATACACGGGTGGGTGGTGTGACTAACTACAATGGGGGCTTCGACAGATGCGAGCTTATCTTCGCCAGAACCAACTGATCGGCTTGTTCTTCGGCCTGGTCCTACTGCTACTTGCACCGACATCGCAAGCGCAGGAGCCGATCCGTCTGGGCGGTATCTTTATCCTCTCCGGCGAGGGCGCTGCATGGGGAATTGCATCGCGGCGAGGAGTCGAACTTGCGCTCGAGGAGATTAATGCAGCAGGGGGGCTCTTGGGTCGCCCGGTGGAAGTCCTGTTCGAGGACGATCAAGGCGATCCGAAGAAAGCGCTCAGTGCGTTTCAAAAGCTGGTCGACTTGGAGGGTATCAATCTGCTCCTTGGTCCGAATTGGTCACGGCAGGGGGAGCCGCTGATTCCGCTGGTCGACCAGAAAAATGTGCTGATGATCTCACCGTCGCTCGGTGTTGCCTCATTCAATGAGGCAAGCCCATTGTTGTTCAACACCTGGCCGCATGACTACCTCTTGTCCGAGGCGCTCGCAGAGCACGTCTATCGAAAAGGCCATAGAAACGTCGCGCTGGTAGGCGCTCAGGAAGTTTGGGTTGAAGAGCAAACCCGGGCATTCAAGCGGCGCTTTGAAGAGTTGGGTGGTTCCGTCGCCTATCTCGCAGAACCGTTGCCCGGCACTACCGATCTCAAAGCTATCGCATTGCGGATCAAAGCTGCGCCCGACATCGACGCCTACGTTTCAACTACCGACGGAGTGCTTGTGGGCTCGCTTGTGGCAAAAGAGCTCAAGCAGTTGAAGGTCGCCCTACCAATGTTCTCCATTACCCTCGATCAAGACGCGATTGACGCTGCCGCCGGCGGTTTCGAAGGCCTGGAGTTTCTGACGTTTCTCACCCCGACCCCCGAATTCCAGGCAAAGTTTGAGCATCGATACGGAGAGCCGATCCAAATCGGCGGGGATTCTGCCTACGATGCCGTGCAGCTGCTGGCTGCGGCAATCCGAAAAACCGGCTCACTTGATCCGCGAGTATTGGCAAAGTCGATGAACGACATCGAGCGTCATAACGGCGTCTCCGGTTCACTTGTCTCGGACAAGAAGGGAGGCTTCACCAAGCCGTATGTGATTCAGCGAGTCACCTCCGGGAAACCAAACCCCGTAGGGCCTTAGCTGTTCTCGCGACATGGGTGTTCAGACACAGAAGACGAGAATTCGGATGTACTTGGAATAGCACTGCCCTGAGGCACGGATTGTAGGCAGCTGAGACCTCTCAGACGGCGTCGCGTCTGTCGGATGAACCGCTGACTTCCGCAACTTCGCACACACTCCGGTCTGAGCAGACGCACGGCGTTGTTATCGCCTTCATCGATGGATTGCTAAAACCCTCCTCCGCGGCGGCTGGTGTCAGTCTTGCGAATCTTGCATTTTCGCAAGGTGCTCTTCTTAGGGGATCTACTTGGCCGCTCACCGGCAATAACGTTTCTTAGAATCTCGTGGAGCCGCTCGCAGCAAAAGAGCGACACCGACTGATTCTCAAATCGTGAAGGAAGATGTGAGGAGGTTTTTACCATGAAGATGCGGTTAAGAAAGTCAAATCGTCTAATCAAGTACACTGTACTTACCCTTGGAACAGTATTTGCGCTGGTGCCGAATTCGACGGCTGGTGCGCAAGTATGGGAGGCACCGACGGATGGACGGGGTGGTTATTGCGCAGGTGGTAGGTGGTATAGAGTCCCCAAGAATTGTTGGCAGCAAGGAGAGATTCTCTGCTGCGTGGCGCCGGAGTATCAAAGCTTCGTCGACTATTACAAGTCGGGAGCCACGTGGCTTAAGTACTTCTTGTTGGAGGACGCCTATTGCCACCCAGCGAACACCTCCGTGGGTTCCTGCTCCGGCAGCTACTGAGCCTCACGGCGGGTTTCTGTCTGACTGACAAGTATCGGCTGCGGACACTCGAATGGGAGCCGGCTTGTCGGTCATGCTGCGGCTATCCGACAGGCGAAGCCGGCATTCCCGATGCAATACGCGGCGCTCGACGCCAACCGATACTCACCAGTTCTATTCCTCTGCTCGATTCTCTACCTTACTCACTTCTCGCTGCCGAAGACGGCGTCGCTGATGGTGCCGTAGAAGCGCCACTCCGGTGAACTGTCCGGCGATAATTGAGTCCCTGCCTGCAGTACGTCTACCAGCGAGGAGAGGGAACGTATCTCTCCCCGTGTCGATGCCGCTGTCGGCTCAAGTTGTATGACACGAAGGGTGCCGTGACGGGAGCGCTCGAGCGAGAAACGGAATGAGGTCGGATTGCCCGCACGGTCGTGAAGCAGCGGCCCCTCAAGAGTAATCTGAACGGGCTCTGTCCGTCGCTGTTCTTGCAAAGCAGACTCCGCAATGTGAACGAAGAGGGGGTGTCGTTTGGTCGTTGGGGTGGCCGCAATTGCTCTCTCCAGCCGTTGGTCTTCGTATTTCTGGCTAAGCTCGTTTAGCTTCTCTTGGATTCTCCAAGCCGTATCCTCATTTATCTGCTCGTCGCGATTATGCGACTCAACCGCATTCGCGTAACGCTCCAGAGCATCTGCGAATTCCACGACTGCGTCGTTTCGCTGCCGTTGACTGCTTCCTTCCGCAATCGTAATTTTGGTGGCAGGGAAGGAGTTCTGTTGGAGAAAAGAGCGTAGTTGTTCAGCCGCCTGTCCTGGACTGGCATCGCTTGCATGGAATTCGCCGAATAATTGAGCGCTCTGCGTAAGAGTTCGGAGCAGGTCTCGCAGGTTAGCGATGTTCGGCGCCAGACCATTCGCATGGGCTCGAACCTCACGCACCAGGTAGTGAGCTCCTGATAGGGTGAGCTCGCCCGGCACTTCGAACAACTCGCCGGAGTCAAACTGCAGCTTGATGCTGTCTTTTGTAATCTTGAGCGCGAAGGGACTTCTGGCAGCGTCAAAGCGCTGCTCGATTGATGGACGGGCAGTAGCTCGGATAGGCCCTGCTTGCTCCGACTGGTCTCCGAATTCATCGGTTTTTGCCGATCCGAGGGTCGCCCTAATAGCTAAGTCGAGGAGATTCTCAGTCTCACCGTCGTCATCAATAGTGCTCTCATGGGTGGCGACCCGTCGCAGTGAATCGAACGACGGTGTAGTCCGAGGAAGCTGCAGCGTCTGCAATCCAGGTTCTGCCGCGGTGCTCTGCACCCGGGGCAACAGCGTATGGCGTCCCACCAGCGCTCTCAGCTCGGAGAGCGGTTGTTGCAAAGCCGCAGGGTCAGAGACTCCTTCGTCCCGAAGCAAACGAATTGTCTCCAGCTTGCTCTCAATGTCTTGGGTGACCTCTCGTAAGAGCGCGAGGCGTTGATGTGCCCATACATCTAGGTGGGCATGTTCATCTTGAAGACCGAGTGGCGTGGTATTTCGCTCCAGCAGTAATCGCTCCGCTCCATGTGCGAGCACGGTGAGCGGCTGCTCTGACGGGAGTTGCGACGCTGCCCCGGCTTCCTCAGGGAACGGAAGGCTAAACGAGTGTGCAATGGATGTCGCGTCGGAGTTGAGAAGACGGCTCAAGTGCTGGACAGATTCAGATAACACTGCCACGTGCTCGTCGAGGTGAAGTAGCCGCAGCGCCATAGGTGCAGTGTCATCTTTGAGCACGCGATTCATGACTTCGGTATAGGTTACGATTTCCTCCAAGGAAAATGCCCCTCCGGTGTGCTCCACGGCTCCGAAGAACAAGGAATCTCCACCCTCAGCTCGAATGCGATTCAGAACCGAGTGAACCTTCTCGTGATACAATTGCTGACTCGAAACTCCTTTTGTCACGACCTCATGAGGCAGAAAAATCGTCTTTGAGTCACGTTCAAACAATGCGCCCGCACGTTCTTCTGCAAGCGTGTTGGGATCGTAGCGGAGCTGCACTCCCCTAGCGCGTCGCATGCGTTCAGCATACGTGTTCAACTCACTACCGCCGCTCTCTGCGACCACGACCAATGCACGTGGACGCCCTTCTCGATCTCGCTCCACCTCGGTTGCTACGCCTTGTGCAGCGAGAGCACCATGGGCCTCCCGCAGTAGGGCCTCAAGTTCATCCGTCAAATCGACGTTGACCCGCTGCTGCCAATCATTAGGATATTGTTCTTTTAAAGCGGCTAGAGCCTGTTGATACGCCATCACGCTTTGGTCGAATGCAAGGCGTTGACTCGGGTGCATTGGAGGAACGTCGGGCGATACGGGCGCCTGCGGCGCTGATTCCTTCTGACCGGGCCGATTGGGGCGGAGGGTATAGCGCTCCGAGGTGCTGGGATTAAGAACTGTAAAATAGCCCTTTCCCAGAGGGGTAACAACGTATCCCTCGTCTCGAGCTGCCTGCAAAAACTCTGTAACCTGTCCCGAGACGACTTCGTTGCCGGAATCATATCCTATTGACCGTCCCTGCACCCGAACGCCGCGAACCGTCCCAACCAGTAGCGCTCCCAGATTCCCCTCGTATCCTCCCTCGGAAAGGTGCATGTGTCGGGCGATAGTATTGAGAAACTCCTCACCCGCGGCCTCTAACGCTTCGTCCTGCATCTCCTCCAAAAACTCTGTCGGCAGGCGAGCGAAGGCTTGACGAAACGCTCCCGTAAGCCGCTGCTGCTCCGCAGACGAAAGGCCCCGCGACTGTGCATCGGAAAGATAGCGAAGCGCGGACCGGGCCGCTGAAGAACGGCCGGAGATTTTATCCAACACAGTAGAACGTTCCAGGAAAGTCGATACTCGTCCCGCTAACGCCTGTGAGCCGATCATCGTGGCATAGCTTAGCACGAAATTCGTGGCGAGTTGCTTACTATACGTCGATGTTACGTGACCCCAAGAGAGGTCTTCATACTGACCGCTCGCCTCGCTGAATACTTCCTTGCCGCTAAACTTCTGTACGACAAGTGCGCGCTGTCCGTAGGTAAGTTCCGCCGCACGTGCGTCGCCGAAGCGCTCTTGAAACTGATGTACTCCCTCGTGGGCGAGCTCGGAGCCAATCAGGCCGCCCGCGGCGCCACCGAGCGCTGTCGCCCAGAGCGGGACCACTACTACTCCGGCAGTTCCTGCGGTACCCACTACTAGAGCAGTGCCTGCGACAGCGCCACCAACAGCTCCCACCAGCACGGGGAGTTCCGTCTGGCTCCACTGGGTCCAGTTGTCGGGGCCGAACTTGGAAGTGTCCAGCAACGTCTCTACGACGTGCCGTAGTTTCGGATCGCGAGCGACGGAGACAAACTCTTCAATCGCTTGAACCTGGCGGTCAATGAGGATTTCCGATTCGCTCCCGGCAACGCCACGTTGTACCTCTTTAAGTTGTGTCAGAAGTACTTCCAAACGCTCCACACGTTCTGCCGTGTCGGATGACGTCAAGAAGTCATGCATCGGGACCGCCTGTTCGCGAACGAACTCGACAAAGGCTTCACGTGACGAACCCTCGCCATGCGCCTGAAGACTTGCTTGCAGCTGGGATAAGGTCTGATGAAGAGACATCGAGGCGCTGTGCATGAAGCGAATGTCATCGTCTGCCGCAAGGTGCTCCAGTAGACGTTCCCCCTGGAGGCGCTCTTGATGTTTCACTTCCATTAGTGGGATCGCGGCAGTGGTGCCGCCCGATTCCGCTGTTGTCTCGCTCATCCCGACAGCTTGCAGAAAAGGGTGAGCAGTTGCCTCCCGAGTGGAATGAATGACGAGGTGTTCGCCGTCGACCTTGGCGTATCCTAGGTCGTCAGCCGTTATCGTATCCACAGGTTGTTGCGTGCCCCACCAGTAGTGAGAGCGAATCCCTCGACCGAAGGATACGGCCTCGCGCTGCCTTCCTCCCAGTTCAATGTCGCGAGGCAAGCGGGTGAGGACAAGCGTCATTCCGGGCGGTGGGGCCTGTGCCAAAAGCTTCTGTGCTTCGGGGGTGAAGCGGACCCCTTCAATTCGCCGTCCTTGTAGCGTCTCGATCGTAAGTAGCGGCTCAGAGAGTACCTCTCGGCGTCCTGTTTGCTCGTTGTAGACGCGGATCTCCCCAGGTCCGCGGTAGGCTTCCGTTGAGAAGCTTCTGGCACGAGTGACTTGTCGCTCGATCAAGGAGCGATGAGGAGTTGAACTCAGATCAACCGGTCTGCCCTGATGATCGTAGATGGTGCCGTCGAGATAGTAGCCGACATGAGCGTCTGTGATCGTCGATAGCTTCGGGTCGTTCTGCAGCAGCAGTTGCTTTCCGGATCGCGGGTGATGGGTGAGTTGGGATGCAAGGTGCACTACCGGTCGGAGTAGCAGCGGCTGCGCGTCTTCCGGAATCGCCTGCCAAGCCGCTTCGCCGCTCTTGGAGAACAACAACGTATACT
>JAGRAW010000185.1 GCA_020434415.1 Bdellovibrionales bacterium | reverse complement strand
GCCGCTCGGGCACTTCGAGAGCGTGCTATCACTGGATATTTCCGCAACATTTCGCTAGCTTCCTTCGGTGACGCGAATCCACCACGGATTTCGCACTTCTGTGAGTTTCGGGGACGATATCCTACATCCCGGATCCATGGAAGAATCACATCCGTCTGCCTCGCGGTGCCGAACCGGCTGCACTGGCCGATTGCTGAAAAAGTCCATCCTCTTGTTGCAGAGGCGCCTATTCAGGGGAGTTTTTCAGCACCTGCCAGCAGATTGCTGAAAAAGACCTTCCATGGCCTTTTTCAGGTCGTGCAAGCAAAAACTTCGTTTTTGCGCACCCCAGCTGCGGAGCATTTGCGCATAGTTTTTATTAAGTTCATTCATTACCAGTACTGTTACCGTGACAACGCCAACCCAAGAAGCCGCTGCTATCCCTGTCGGAAAATACGCGCCTGCTGCAATTGAGCCCAAGTGGCAGCAATTCTGGGTGGAGCGGAAGACCTTCAAGGCGGAGGTCCGAAGCGACAAGCCGAAGTACTACGTGCTCGACATGTTCCCCTACCCTTCCGGCGCCGGACTTCACGTCGGACATCCGGAAGGCTACACCGCAACTGACATCATTTGCCGTTACAAGCGCATGCGAGGGTTCAACGTGCTACACCCGATGGGCTGGGATGCCTTCGGCCTGCCTGCGGAGCAGTATGCGCTCGAAACCGGCACCCACCCCGGCACGACAACCGCGAAGAACATCGATACGTTTCGGCGACAGATCCGGGCGCTTGGCTTCTCCTATGACTGGGACCGAGAAGTCGCCACCTGCGACGCCGAATACTATCGTTGGACGCAATGGATCTTTTCCCAGCTCTACCGCAAAGGACTCGCCTACATGGCGGAAGTGCCGGTGAACTGGTGCCCCGCGCTCGGCACGGTGTTGGCGAACGAGGAGGTGGTCGACGGCAAGAGCGAACGTGGCGGTCACGACGTCATCCGCAAGCCGATGCGACAGTGGATGCTCAAAATTACCAAATACGCCGATAGTCTTCTTGCCGGACTTGATGACCTTGATTGGCCTGAGAACGTCAAGGAGATGCAGCGAAACTGGATTGGGCGCAGCGAAGGAGCCACCATCCGCTTCGACATTGCGGACCACCCTGGCGCAACCTTCGAAGTCTACACGACGCGCCCCGATACGCTTTTTGGAGCGACCTACGCGGTGCTGGCACCGGAGCACCCCGCAATTGATCGCATTGTCAGCATCGAACAGCGCGAAGCGGTCAAAGGCTATGTCGAGGAGGCTGCCCAGAAGAGCGATCGACAGCGCCAGGAAGAGGCCGACCGCAAAACCGGGGTCCATACCGGTGCCTTTGCAATCAACCCCGCTACGGGACGACAGATTCCAATCTACGTCGCCGACTATGTGTTGATCACCTACGGCACCGGAGCAATCATGGCCGTGCCGGGTCACGACCAGCGGGATTGGGAATTCGCCAAGAAGTTCGGTCTCGATATCGTGGAAGTCGTCACAGGCGGCGACCTAGCGCACGCTGCTCACACGGGCAACGGCACGATCTGCAACTCGGACTTCCTCGACGGACTGCCGGTCGAAGAGGCGAAGGCAAAAATGCTGACGTGGCTGGAAGAGCAGCAGCTGGGCACGCGAAGCATCAACTACAAACTGCGCGACTGGCTCTTCAGCCGACAACGGTACTGGGGCGAGCCGTTCCCGGTGATCCATACCGCCGACGGTCCTGTGCTGCTGCCGGACGATCACTTGCCGGTGCTGTTGCCCCCGGTCGAGCGCTATCAGCCGACGGAAGACGGGGAGCCGCCTTTGGCTCGCGCAACGGAGTGGCTGGCAACAACCGATCCTGTAAGCGGCGCACCCGCCACGCGGGAGACAAACACCATGCCGCAGTGGGCCGGGAGCTGTTGGTATTACCTACGCTTTCTCGATCCGAAGAACACCGAACGGGCGTGGGGAGAAGCGGAAGAACGCTACTGGATGCCGGTCGACCTCTATGTCGGCGGAGTCGAACACGCGGTGCTTCACCTGCTCTACTCCCGCTTCTGGCATCACGTACTGCATGACCTTGGCCTTGTCTCGACCCGAGAGCCGTTTCAGAGGCTCGTCAACCAAGGAATGATTCTCGGCGAAGATAACCAGAAGATGTCGAAATCCCGCGGAAACGTCATCAATCCGGATGACATGATTCGCGAGTACGGGGCCGACACGCTTCGAATGTATGAAATGTTCATGGGGCCGCTCGAGCAGGTCAAGCCGTGGAACACCAAGTCCGTGGGCGGCGTGTTCAAGTTTCTGACCCGAGCGTGGAACCTGCTGGTCGGGGACGACGGGGCAGTGCAGCCGCGAATCGTCGCTGATGAGGTCGTGCCGTATGGCTCCTCGGCAATCGAGAAGAGTCTCCACCGAACGATCAAGAAAGTCGGTGAAGACATCGAAGCGCTGAAGTTTCATACCGCAATCGCGGCGCTGATGAGCTTCGTCAACGAGGCATATGAAGCAGAGCAACTGCCGCAGCGGGTCGCCCGGGCATTTGTGCTGATTTTATCGCCGTTCGCGCCGCATGCCGGTGAAGAGCTTTGGCAGCGCCTCGGCAGCACCGAGTCCTTGGCCTACGAGCCCTGGCCGGATTTCGACCCTGAACTTGCGAAACTTGACGTGCTCACCATCGCGATTCAGGTGAACGGCAAGTTGCGCGACACCTTGGAAGTGGATCCCGACATCAGCCAGGAAGCCCTGCTCACACAAGCGCGCGCGCAGGAAAAGATCCAGACGCAGCTTGCCGGCAAGGAGCTTGTTCGAGAGGTCGTCGTGCCGAAACGATTGGTCAACTTTGTGGTGAAGTAGCGAGGGTGCTGAAGGTTCAGCACCTTGCTACGACGACCAATAGTCTGACGTGAAAAGCACCAAGACGGTCATTATTTCGAGGCGACCGACGATCATACAAACGCTCAGCAGCACTTTCACCAGATCCGGCAGCCCCCCGTAATTCAGCACCGGACCGACTTCCCCGAGCCCCGGTCCGACATTCGACAGTGACGAGATCACGCTAGAGAGCGCCGTGACCAGATCCACTCCGCACGCGCTGATGACGGCGGTCGTCAGCGCCGCCAGAACTATGTAGAAGAAAAAGAAGCCGAGAATTGCCGCCATAACCTGTTCGGACACCGGCGCTCGACCAAGCTTCAGCGTTGCTACTGCCTTCGGATGTACCATGCGGTACAGCTCGCGGTGCGCATGCTTGAGCATCATCATGATTCGTACGCACTTGACGCCTCCCGCAGTAGAACCGGCGCAGCCACCGATTACCATCAGCAATAACAGCAGGACCTGAGCGAAAGATCCCCAAAGCAAATAGTCTGCCGACGCATACCCGGTAGTGCTGATAATCGAGATGACTTGAAACGAACAGAAGCGAAGTGCATCGAGCAGGCTACGGTACTGCGTGCCCCAGACTACGATGGTGAGCAATAGCGTCGCACCTGTCACTACCAGCGCGTAGAACTTCAGCTCGCTATCCTTGAAAAAAGACCAGTCTCGGTCGACCAGCAAACGATAGTGAAGCACGAAGTTCGCACCGGCGAGAAACATGAACACGGTAGTAACGACTTCAATCGAAGCACTGTCAAACCCCGCAATGCTTTCGTTTTGTGTGGAGAAGCCGCCGGTCGCCAACGTCGTGAAGGCATGGTTGACTGCCTCGAACGGGGACATACCGCAGACCCACAGCAAAATTGCCTGTACTGCGGCTAACACGAGATAGACCAGCCACAACGCTCGTGCGGTCTCGCGAACCCTCGCTGATATCTTCGTCGAGGTGGGGCCGGGAACTTCGGCGCGGAACAAATCCATACCTCCAACGCCGAGCATCGGGAGAATCGCCAGCGAGAGCACGATGATACCCATTCCCCCGAGAAACTGCGTCATCGAACGCCACAGGAGAATCGAAGGCGGAAGCGCTTCGATATCGGTCAGGACGGAGGCGCCGGTCGTGGTAAAGCCCGAGGCGGATTCGAACCAGGCATCGACGAAACTTTGGAATCCGCCGCTGAGGTAGAACGGAATCGCTCCGCAGGTGGTGATCGCGAACCACGCAACCGTTACCAGGAGAAAAGCACTTCGACTGCGAATCTCTTGGGGCGAGTGCCTGAAGAGCAGGACGAGCACGGCACCGACACCAAGCGTCGCTGCTGCTCCGACTGCCAGCGGCCGTAACCCCGTGTCGCCGTAATAGAGGCTCACGGCGAGGGGCACCACCATAGCGGCAGCAAGCAGCACTAGGAGCAGCCCCAGGGTACGGAGGATCACCGAATGATTTATGACCATAGGCGCAATAAATTTTCTCGGAGCGGCTTGAGGACCGAGGTGCCAGCCTATAAGCTCTGGCCCGGCCGCCCAGCACAGCGGTCCGTACGTCCTCATCTTCGCTTTCGTTTTGATTTGATATAGTCAAAAAGTCGGTAATGAACAATTCAACTCTCTCCTTAGCGCTCGCCGAGCGCCGCGGCCGGATCGAGGTGGTAGAGATGGAGCTGGCAGTGCGCGATCTCCCCTCGGTATTCGAGGGCTACCGCATTGCCCAACTCTCGGACCTTCATTTCGGGCCATGCACGTCGATCACGCACCTTCGCCATGCGGTGGAGCTGGTGATCGCCGCCCGTCCTGACCTCATCGTGCTGACCGGCGATTACATCCAGGTCAGCACCGTCGGAGTTCGTCACGCGCTGGCGACCAAGGTGCATCCAAAAGTGTTTCGCTGGACCGAGTATCGCCGCGCCGTGCGGCGTCACGCTATCGAGCTTCGCCCACTGCTCGAAGCCCTCCAAGCACCGGACGGGGTGTTGGGAATTTTCGGGAATCACGATTATCTGGAGGGCATCGGGACCATTCGCCGACAATTTCCTCGAAACATCCGCTGGCTGGTGAACGACAGTGAGGTGATTACTCGCGGCGATGCCCATGTGGTCGTGTCAGGAATCGATGATCTCCGCTACGGCGAGCCGACTTTGAAGAAAACGTTCGAGAACGCCGCCAAAGAACTTCCTCCCCACGCTCACAAGACGCTGATTCTGCTCGCGCACAATCCTGATGTGACGCTTTCAGAGGATGCGGACTGTATTCGTCGCTATCATCTAACCCTGTGCGGACACACGCACGGCGGGCAGCTTTGTCTACCGGGCCGCATCCCTCTGGTCACCCGCACCGATCAACGATCTCATGTCAGTGGGATATCGGAATTTGCAGGTGCACCGATCTACGTTCATCGCGGAGTCGGTTACGGCGGGGTGCCGCTACGGTTGTTTTGTCCGCCGGAAGTGACCCTCTTTACGCTGACCCGGCGGTAATCTGCCGAGACAACAGGGTATTACTCGGCTGCTGCGGCGCGAATCATCAGCCGTAGCGTTTCTTGCTGCTCGAAGCGAAACGGCCCTTCCGGCGACATGTTCTGAGCCTGCCAGTCCGGAAGCAGCGCAGCGAAGACTTCGTCCACCAGTTCGCCCTGCGCCAAGCGCTCCTTGACCTGTTCCCGAAAGATTTCGGCGGCCTGCCGCGCATCAAGAAAGTACTTCGGCACAAGCTCGCCCGTCAAAGCTCCGGCGTGGGAAAAGCTGAGCACCTTCAAATCGAGACCGGAGAGGCGTTCCAGGCTTTCGACATACTGGCTAAAATCGGACGTGAAGCAGTTGGCGATACGATCTCGACCGCCGTAGCTTCCGACAGCCTCGCCTCCGGCGAGCGCAGCATCGGGAGTGATCAAGTACGATACGGAATCCGGAGTGTGGCCGGGCGAAGCAATCATCTTGATTTCGACATCGTCACCCATGTCGATGGCATCTCCGTCACCGATGATGCGATCGATACGCACGGCTTCGATCCACTCCTGCTCTTCGAATTCCAGCTCGACTCCCAGCGCCGCGGCGCATTCGGCATTCTTCTGGAACAGCTCACGGCAGTAGTCCTCGTTTCCAAGCAGCTCCGCAGTGCCGGGTGAGCCTAGCACCTCCATACCCTGATATCGCTTACGGAGCGCCGGGAGCCCGCCGACATGATCGAAGTGGGCGTGCGTCAGCAGGACCAGATCAAGCTCTCCTCCCTCTCCCAAGACACTACCAAGCTCCTCAAAAAGCCGGTCGGTAGCCGCGCTCACCCCGGTATCGATCAACGCAGAGGCATCGCCGATTACCAGCAGATGCGAGGAAACAGCCGTTGTCAGTTGGAAGACACTCTCCGTAAGAGCGCCGGAAGCCTTAATCCACATGTGGTCCTAGATCTAGATAGTGAGTGTGTTGGATACCGAGGGATGTTTGTCATAGCATGACCATTACCCCTTCACTCAGATAGCAAATTGTTCGGAATAGTTCCAGCGCATTACCCGACGGTATCTCGCGCTTACCAGCGCATCTCCGCCCAGGCGAGCTTGTGGTCGCTCCCACGATAGTAGCGCCCCTCAAGACCGGCCGCGATGGAACCATCCCGCCTCGTGTAGAACGACACCTGGTCGAGCGGCACATAAATCTCGTCCAGAATCTCCTCGCGGTTTCGGTAGCGATAGGTCCCGCCGCGCAGGGACTTCGGCTCCCGCGACCGCTTCCACTCGATAAGCGGCTTCAGCACCCCCTCCTTACTGCGGTTCGGCTCGCACTCCGAACGAAGTTCACCATCAAGACCGCAACGCCCGCTCAACGAAAAATCAGCGAGCGTACGGACTCCGGCAAGCACATCCGCCGAAGCGGAAGTCTCTGAGCTGTTGCGGTCGCCCAAGATCACCAGCCGGGTGTTCGTGCCGAGCTTTGCTGCATGAGCCAGCGCCAGCCGACGCAATCCTTCCGCAAGCTGGAGACGAAGGCTTTCGAAGGTAGTCCCGGTCGGATCCTTCCAAGCGTTCGCCTTCGATTTCAGGTGCATCGTGATTACCAACACCCGTCCTCCTCGTTTGTCGAGCAATTCGACGGCGAGCGGGCCTCGAGGAAAATACGTCGGCGGCCCCAGCACCGAGAGCTTTGGCGCAGGTTCCCGTCGATAGGATCGCACCTTCTGCACGGTGAAAGTATCGGATGCTACGAGCATGCCGTTTCGCATATCTTCGGTGTTCGTGTCGCCGATGATGGCTTCGAACTGCCGTCCTGTGCGGCGTGAAAGCCCTGTCCCAAGGCGCGTGGCAACCTGTAGAGCCTCCCGCTTGGAGCGCCCCATTACTTCTTGGAGCGCGACGACATCGCATCGCGCGCTTGCCATGCGTTCGATCAGCGCGTCGAGCTGCTTCCGACGAGTTGCAGCTTTCGTCTTTCGTTCGGGATCATCGTAGCGAAATAAATTCTGCGTGCAGAAGCGCACCAGTCCGGGCTGCTGGGCTTGGGCGGGCAGCTCGCAGACGAAGAATACAACGCTGAAAACCAGCAGCGCGGCGAGACGGATCAGCGATGCCCCAACTTTGCCAAGTCCTTCGCGCTCCACCCGTTCATTCGCCGCCCGCCTCTCGAGGGCACCTGGCGTCGAGATTCGAACATCGCCTCGAGGGAACTGTTGATGGAACGCGATAGCTGCACGCGAGCGACGGCCACAGCACCAATCAGCAAGGCGTCGATTACATCTTGCGGCACTTGTTTCTGTCGAGCGGTGCGGCCCGAGGCGCGCATCCCGTGAATGGGAAGCTCCGCTAGAGCCTCGCCGAAAAGCTTTTGAGCGGTTTCCCTCGCCCATTGTTTTACCTCGTTTCGGGAAAGCTGCTTTCCCCGCATACCCAGCAACTCGGTCTGCACCGTGCGAGGATTTATTCGACCGGGAACGACCAATTGTTGCGTGCGCGCTACC
>JAGRAW010000184.1 GCA_020434415.1 Bdellovibrionales bacterium | reverse complement strand
GGTGCGCGCCTCGCTACGTATGCGCCCGGATCGGATTATTGTCGGAGAGATTCGCGGCGGTGAAGCACTCGATTTGCTTCAGGCGATGAATACCGGTCATTCGGGATCCAAGGCGACCGTTCATGCAAGCTCCCCCTTGCAGGCGCTGACGAGGCTGGAGACATTGGCTCTCTTTTCCGGCCTCGAGATTCCGGTCAAAGCGCTTCGGGAGCAGGTATCGTCCGCGATCGATTTTGTAATCCAGGCGTCTCGGCTACCCGATCACAGCAGGAAGATCACGCATATTTCAGAGGTGCTGCCGCTTTCAACGGATGGGAGTTATCAAGTTGAGGACGTGTTCCGCTTTGTTCATTCGAAGACTGAGAACGGAAGAATCGTCGGCTCCCATCAGCTCACAGGATATGTGCCCAGTGTTCTTGGAGAGATGCGAATTGCGGGTATGGAAAAGGCGGTTGCGCTATTTGAGCAGTAGGGATGCAAGGCAAACCGTGCAGAAGCGGTGAAAGGACGTAGGATGAAGACTTTCGAGACCCTAGCGAATCGGTTCAAGATCGGCGAACAGCTGATAAGCCGGCCTACCTGCACGGTCTATGCAGCGGTCGATACGGCATCAGACAACGAGCCGGTGGTCGTAAAGTTCTTTTCGGACACTCCGGAGATAGGGGATCCGTATCGAAAGCAGTTCGAAGATGAGGTCGCACGGCTACTCGCCGTTACCGACGCTAAGCCGACTGCGCTCGCACACGTTCGCGCGGGGGGTGTCGAGGGCGGAGTGTTCTATCTCGTGATGCAGCGGTTGAGCGGAACCACGCTGCGGGACACCCTCAAGAGTCTGCCGAACGGACGCTTCGACGTGGCTCAAGCACTTTCGATCACGGAGCAGCTTGCCATAGCACTCCAGACACTTCATGACGCTGGACTGTACCACGGCCATCTTGATTCCCGAGCGATTATGCTTAAGGACGCTGAGGTAAAACTCGCCGGGTACTGTCCGCAGGCAGTCGAGCAGAGCCAAGTGGGGCGGACCTCGTTAGGGGGCCATCTAATCGATCCTGCGTATATCGCTCCCGAGCAACTTAAAGGGGGCTCTGACGGAAAGAAAGTCGACCATCGTGCCGATATCTACTCTCTATCGGTGCTCGTGTTCGAGATGCTTACGGGGAAGAAGCCCTTTCTATCGAGCAATCCGGTGCAAACCGCGATGCAGCGGCTCACGGAGAATCCGCCTTCTGCTGCTGCGCTCAATCCTGAGCTTTCCTCGCTGATGGACGCAGCTCTCGCGAAAGGCATGTCTCGTGAGCCTGCCGACCGCTTTGGAAGAGTGATTGATCTATTCGACGCGTTAGCCAGCAAATTCTCGGGCGGTACGACCCGCCTGAGCTCGGATAGTGCGGCTGCAACCGGATTCTTCCAAGCCGCTAGCACCGACTCAGAGCCTCGCGTAACCGAAACGGTTGCCGGGGGAATGTCGTCCGAGCGCATCAAAGAAATGTTGGCAGCGGTAAATGCGACTGCTCCCGCCCCGGCGGCGGAGCATAGTCCGGATCCTGAGCCTGCCCAGCCTTCTGTGGTCGAGACACCTGGAGTAGGCGGGGCGCCGCAGTCGGAGCCGCCCCTCGAAAACGATGGTAGAACCATAATTGGCGGTGTCGACGCGATACAGATACCTGCAACACTGATGGTGACCCGCGGACCACTGCGGGGCAAGAAATTTACTCTCGACAAAGAGCAGCTGATGGTTGGCTCGGATGCCGGTTGTCCGATTCGACTTGAAGGAAAGGGGGTTCCGGCGAGGTATGCGATAGTTCTCAAGCGGGGTCGAAGCTACGCTACGGCTGCGCTTTCTGCCGAAGGCTTGGACATCAACGGGAACCATATCGAGCACAGCGACGAAATCGCCTTACAGCGGGGCGATGTGCTTTCGGTCGGCGAGTATCAGCTACGCTTTATCGAGCCCGGTGAGGTGTTTACCCTGAACGACGAATCGGTTGACCGCGTGCTGGATCGTCCCAAGAGCAGGGTCAATTCGATCGTCAAGATTGTAACCGGCGTACTGGCACTTCTCTGTTTAATGATTTTCTTTGTCTATTATCAGAGCAACGCCGATCGAGAAGCCGCGGCAAAACAAAAGGCCAAATCGGAGCAGTTGAAGAAGAAGGAAGTCATCGCGAAACTTAGGCTGGAAGGCGATGAGTTTCTCAAAGAGGGCAAGCTGATTCAACCGGTCGGTGCAAACGCAAGAACGCGATTTCAGCAGATCCTCGAACTCGATCCGGACGATACGTACGCCAAGCGTCGTGTCGCGGAGATTTCGGAGCGGGTGGATGAGCTGAGAGAGAAGCGAAAGCGATACGAGCAAAACGCGAAGGAAATTAAACGCCTGTTCGCCGATGCGAAGGAGTATCTGAATCAAAAGAACTATATCAGTCCTCCCGGTGCAAACGCCAAAGACGCATACGAATCGATTCTTCGGCTCGATCCCGATAACAAGAGGGCGAAGAAGCAACTCGAGCGGATTGATTCGTTGCTCCGTCTCCTTGTGGGGGAAGTCAACGAGCTGCTCGCGAAGGCGAAGGAGTATTTTGATAAAGGGCAGATAGTCTCGCCTGAGGAAGGGAATGCCTTCAGTACGGTGAAGCAGATCTTCGCTATCAATCCGAACAACAAGGAAGCACAGGAACTGCTCCTCGATATGGCGGCGAAGAGCATCTATCAGGGTGATCTGGCCAAGGCGAAAGCTGATGCGAAAGGAATGAAACAGGGCTATCTGACCGCGAAGGTGCTTGGTGCAGATCCCGACTTTCTTGCTCCTCGATTGCGTGGCTTGGAGCTGATCCAAAAATCGACCGGCTCGGTTATCATCTACGACGGCAGGGAGACGCAGGACAAAGAGGCTCCGAAGAATGCAGAAGGCGTCTATCTCGACAGTGCAGAGATCGAGAAGCGGATTTCTGCTTTGAAGCTTCGGGGTGAACTGAAGGGAGTGAGCGATTCCGGTCGTGTGGTCGAGGTTAAGTAGCGCCAGGCTATTCCCTGCCGAAGTCTTGGTTATCGCATTTGCCGGAATCGCTGCGGTGCTCTATGGCAGTCTTCAGTTGCATTTCCGCGACCCGGTTCGACTCTACCTTTCGAAGGTGCTGCTGGGGTTCGTCAGCTACGTGATCGGGCACTTGATTGCCGTTTTGCTGCGCCGTCTACGAGACATTCGTCAGGCCTTATCCGAAAGAAAGCAAAAGTCTTGGCAGGAAACGTTCCGCGACTATCTGAGAGCGTATTTGTCACCCGGCAAACTTGTTCATGACCTGCGATTGATACACGCGATCAGCGCGATGTTCGTGGTCTATATCAATCTTAAGCACTTGATACCCTATATCAATGACCGGCTCTACGACGAGCCGTTGATGCGGTTCGAACGTCTGCTGCTCAACGGGAGAAGTCCGGGCGAGCTGTTGATTGAGCTGATTGGTCCCTCATGGGCACCGCTACTAAGCGAGGGCTACACGGCATTCTATCCCTATGTCGCTTTCATCACCGTGGTCATGGTGCTCGCGGCCTCCCAGTCGTATGCGCAGCGCTTCTGCTTCGCTTTTTGTTTGCTGTGGTTCTTAGCTATCATCGTCGAATATGCGCTGCCGACACTCGGTCCGTGCTTTTACTACCCTGAACTTTTCTCGCACCTTCCGCCGACCAGAGTTGCCGAGTTGCAGCAGGAGCTCTGGGCGCAGAAGCTCTATTTGGACGCACACCCGCAGAGCGACAAGGGAGTATGGTTGATTTCCGGATTACCGAGTTTGCATATCGCGGCAGTTGTTCTGGGTAGCATCTATCTCCGGAAGGTGAGCAAAGTTGCGGAGTGTTGCTCCTGGCTTTTTCTCGCGGTGACCTGCGTTACGACCGTCTATTTCGGCTGGCATTATGTCGCTGATTTGCCGACCGCGGCGTTCCTTGCCTGGCTGGTGCACTATCTCAGTGGGTATCGCTTGCTGCAGCCGGCAGGCGTCGCGGAGGTCCATCGTGCGGATCGTCAGTAACAAGGCTCAGGACTTCTGTCTGCTGGCCATTTTCGGTGCAGTGGCGCTGATCGTGGGCCTACGACCGCTGGCGGATTTCGACTTCGGCTGGCATTTGGCCGGCGGCTTGTGGATTCTGGGGCATCAAGCGCTGCCGCAAGCTGATCCTTTCGGAGCTGAAGGATCTCGTTGGCTCTGCTACTCGTGGCTGTTCGAAGTTGCTCTTGCTGCAGGGTACAAGCTTGGCGGGTTTAGGCTGCTTCAAGTTGCTCAAGCGTTGCTCGTCCTCGTTCTGGTGCTGTGCTCTTGTGTGTTTGTTCGGTATTTCTCTCTTAGAAGCCGGACTGCGAGTACGCCGCGGGAGCTCCTGCCGCTGCTGATCGCTCTCATTCTTACCTCCCAAGTTTGGTATCTCCGTCCGCAGACTATAAGTCTAGCGCTTTTTATGGCGCTAGTGGTGCTCGCGGAAGCAAAGAAGCTGAAGTTGTTGTTACTACTCCCGCTGACCGTGCTCTGGGCGAACATGCATGTCTACTGGATAAGTGTGCCCGCAGTAGTGTTCTTATACTCCGTCGTGCTGCCCGACACGAGCTCGAGCAGCGCCGAGCGACTCCGCGGTCTTGGAAAGGCTTTGTCGGTTTTCGCTGCCGGGCTGCTTACGCCGTACGGGGTGGAGCTCTTTTCCGGCATGTACCACTACGCGTTCAATCATCGAATTGCGTATGGATTGATTACCGAGTTCAATCATCTCTCTCCGAAACAGGGGATGTATTTTTTCGCAACCGCCGTAGTCGTCGTTGGAATACTATTCGCTCTCCCCAGGCGACTATCGTCAGTATCGAAACCGCTTCTCGTGCTTTGGCTCGGTAGTCTTGTGGCGGCACTTCTGCAGATCAAGTATCTAGCATTTTTCGGGGTGCTAAGCGCCGCGCTTGTCGCGGTTTGCGGCAAGCCCTCGCCAATCGCCATACCTGCCGGAGGCACCATGGTCGGTTCGAAATTGCAAGGCATCGCAGTGGCCGCCTTTGTCGGTGTCTGCGCTGCTTTTTTCGAGCTTCCCGCCCCGCTGACTCCTCGACAAGCAGAGCTATTCCACGTTGCGGCAGACCTCGAGACTCAACGTGTGCTTGGAGGAGCACCCGAAGTGGTATTCAACGACTTCAATGACGGCGGCTGGCTGGCGCTTGTCTTCCAGCGCTCCCAACCGGACGAACCGCCCTATCAATCGTTCTTGACGTCGATCGACGGCCGGACCCTGGTCATGGGCGAGAGCCGTTTGGCGGAATACGAAAAAATAGCGGGACAACACGAGGGCTGGTGCAGGGCATTGCAGGGGTGGGACGCCAAATTTGCGCTGCTACCGAAAAACTCCCCTTTGGAAACGGTTCTTCTCTCAGAGTATCAAGATGAAAACTGCGGCGGACATTGGGAGCGGATCGCGACATATGAGTTCTGGAGCACGCTCAAGTATGTGCCGAACTCACAGCACTCGACGGCCTGAACAGTAATCGATCCCCTACTTGAAGTTCTTTTACCGCCGCCGTCGCAGCAGGCAACTCGACAACATAATCGGCTTTGGCGACGTAGGGCGAAATCCTCCACGGATGCAGCTCGCTGCAGATTCGAACGACCTCATTCGCCTCGTTGCAAAACACCACATCAATGGGAAAGCGCATGAAGAACATATGCACCGACTTACAGCGTTCCAAGATCAGGGCCTCTCCCTCGAGCAATTGCTTTCGACCAAGCAGCCCTTTCGCCCGCAACCAAAACGAACCCGCGCGCTCCGCCCGTCCCGCAAGCACCAACTCATTCCGCTGAATCCGTATCTGCTCCAACGCGGCGACGTGACCTCCTACTCATTGAACGGGACCATCGCGGACCCAGTGTTTCTCCTCCAGGCCCGATACTACCTCAAATCGAAAGCTAATTCCCCAACGAAAGCCGTCAAAACTTGCCCACCCCCATCAGCTCAATTTCCGGGCTCGTCGCCCCAGGGACCAGGACACCCATTTAACAAGAGGACGCGGGGACACCCAATGAACGCAGCTTTGAATTCTCACGAATCAGCGGTTTTGACGGTGACTGACCTTGGATGTCTTGTCTTAGAATTATTGGGCGACCTGTCTCCCCCCCTCGAATCGTTGAGTGTCTCATCTCTTCTCGACTCAGTACTGCGCGAGTCAGTGCGAGGCATCTTAGTCGGAGTGAAAGGCTTTTCTGAAGCCATCCGTTCGGCATTCCGACGCCATCCGTTTTGTTTACGGCGTTCGGTATTTTGGAGAAGGAGCGATGGCTTAAGAAGATGCCGCGCCATTGTTGGAACAACGCACAACAGTGAAATAGTCGGTTTTGTGGCGGCGCTGCCGTCAAGGTAGGAGCTTAAGAAAATGGGAGACGGTCCGAGTGTAGTCTCGCGGCCCAGACAAGACTCCAACGGAGTCGATGCCGGGCACCAAGGGCAGAAGCTTGCAACTGAAGGCCTTAGAACTGCTGAAAAGGTATTTGGGTTCGCGCTAGATCTTTCCGCAGAGATGATGCCGCCAGTTCCAGGTGGCACACCCGGAATAGTTGGAAATGTCCAATTGGGCGGCAATGCCCAAACCCTTAGCTTCCATCTCTCAGCAGAACTGCGAGCGCTTGCCGGTAACTCGGGACTATTGGATTCGCTCTTCGCCGGGCGAGAAAGCATAAATAAGGCGGATATCAATCTACGCCTTGCGCTTGATGAGCGCATTCGGACCGCAAAAGTTCCTGAAATGCTACCTGTTCAGGACAGACTTACGGCCGATGAGAGAAAATCACTTCAGCTGCTGCAGCGCCATTGGGATCAGCTTCCCGGCAATACCTTGATGCGACAAGGCCTAGAGGTCATTGAGCAGCTGGGTAAGAGCGCAAGCGACTCCCAAGTGCTACAGGCGATAGCAAAACAAGCAACGGCTGCTCTGCCGGAAGCGATGCGCAGACTTTTGCAAACGCAGCCCCCACGGAACGACGATACGCCACCCCTAGTGCCGGACCAGGGGACAAGGCCCCAACATGTGCCGAATGAGCAAACTCAACCCCAGGGCCCCCGACGACTCAGTCCCAATGAGTTCGTCAGGTTTGCCGAGAGCACATTTGCGAAGCTCGATACCGACCGGAGTCGCACGCTATCGATAGAGGAACTTGAGCACGGTCGGAGGAATCCGACGCTGGACCAACAGCAAAAAGCATTAGTGGAAACCTGGTATAGAGACTTCGTCGATGTCCGAGATAGAGTTAAGGAACCCTCGTCGTCTCTCTCAAAGCTTGATCCGCGTAAAACGCTTAGCATCTCGGATGTCTATGAACACGCTCGAGCAATGAGCGAAAACCAAGATGTTGTCTTCGGGGTGAACAGAGCAGCTCCCGCGCCGGAGCGGCGCACGGCAACAGCACCGGTCATAGAGCTTCACGAGTTCAGCTCGATCGCGCAACGCTTGTTTAGCAGGTTAGATGCGGATGGAGACAATCGCCTTGGCAAGAAGGAGCTTGCCAAGGCAGCACAAAGTCATGAATTTTCAGGAAAAGAGGCTCAGGTGATTGCCGGTCTCTACAAATACGCGGATAAGATTGCTCTCTTTCGCAGTGATGACTCTGGAAGCAAAACATCCTCGCTGTCGAGAGACGATATCGCAAGCTTCGGCTTCGAGGTTGCAAACTCTCTTCGAGACCCCGATATCGGGCGAAGTGCCTTAAGCGATTTGCAGAACAACTTTTCACGGGTTGACTTTGACAAGAATGGCTACATTACCGAGCGAGAGCTGCTCGCGTCGGTGGGGCCGAACGCTACGGATGCAGAGC
>JAGRAW010000183.1 GCA_020434415.1 Bdellovibrionales bacterium | reverse complement strand
ATGTCCACGCGCTCGATAGCAGTGACGGAGCCGCTGCTCGCGCGATAACCGATCAGTGGCCGGAGGACTTTTTCGAAAGCGTCAGTCGCGGCGTTTACGCCAACGCTCGCGGCAACGCCCGCGAGTTGCTCGGAGTGTTGGTCAAGAACGGTACTGCGATGGCATTTACCACGGCGTTCGGCGCAACAGATCTCTATGTGTATACGTTCAAAAAGCGCGAAGGAGTCTGGAAGATTCGTAGAGAGAGTTTCGATGAACTTGGCACCTGGCGCGCGGTCTTAGCTGCTTTCTAAGCATTTCCTGTTCGAACCGGTCGCCGGGGTTGTTTCCAAAGACTCGATCACAATTCGCGACATGCTGCCCGATCTCTCCCTCGAACTGCTCGCAGTACGGTAACGCCAAAAAGTGCGGGGCTTCCGCGTCGCCGTGGCAACGCACCTGGAAGCCCCTACACAGGGATTACCCTACAGCGGTATTGATCTGATGGCCGACCGCAATCAGTCGTATCGGTCGGAGCCTTCAAGCTTTACAAGCTTATTGTAGAGCCCGAGTAGCAACAACGTTGGCGCCCAATGGCCGACAAAGATTCCATCTTCCTTCTTGCCTAGTGCGCGCAATGTGAGTGCGCCACCGATCGCAGCACCCGCCCCCCATAGGAATACATCTGACGGCAGTTGAGCAGTACGTTGCTCGATTGCGCGTGCAACTGGCCCCTCTCTATGGTCTCTGGTCACTGGCCTCAGCTTTGACGCTACCTTTGAAGCTGACATACGTCCTCCTCTACGCTCGGTTTCCGACTCCGCTACTGCCCAACACCTTGCATTGGGCGACGCGCTGGATCCGTCCCGGTCGCCGAGGTCTGTTGCTTCGTGCCGTTTTCTCCCATACGTGCTCGAGAGTAGTCTTTATGTTCCGTCCACATCTGAACCAGCTTCTGTTGTTCTTGTGAACTGAGCTGACCATTCTTGTCGCTATCTGCCTTCGCAAATTCGTCCATGCTCGCCGCCTGGAATTCCTCTCGACTGATGGTGTTGTCGTTGTTCTCATCCATCTTTTGCAGCATTTCCTTATGTTCCTTGTTCATCTGCCCTGATTGTTCCGCCGCAACGGGTGCTGCGGTGAGTAAAAGTGCGCTGCAAACAAGTGGGAGGTACGCTTTCGAAGTTCTCATACCGGTTTCTCCGTTTTCTTGGCCTCGAGAGGCCGTTTCCATTCCGCGGCATGCTAACGAGGGTGACGAGCGGACGGTATGATCCGCAATAGCTTGCCGACGGTCACTCCCGGTGAAGAGGCTTGATTCGTGCAATGGCCACGGTATCCGGCGGAAGAGTCAAGTTCTCTCCGGAACGACACACTGCATCGGTGGACGTCAGCAGTAGTTCCTCGATGCCGGCTTGTGGAAGCTCAACCGTGTGTACCCCGAGATGAAAGAACACAGCGATGCTTTCCCGTCGAAAGCAGAACCATTTGTCCCGCTCGTCGAAGTGCACTTCAATCGTCGCAAGAGAAGGGTTGCTCAGCTGGTGTTCGCTCCGTCGAAGCTGGATGAGCGCGCGGTACCAGTCAAGAAGCTCTTGATGATGTTCCAGCGAGAGCTCGGTCCAATCAAGTCGTGAGCGTCGATAAGTATCCTCTGCTTGGGGATCGGGTACTTGGTCGGGCTTCCAGCCGAACGCTTTGAATTCTCTTTGGCGCCCCCGACGAACCGCTTCTGCCAGCTCGGGTTCTTGATGATCGGTGAAGTATTGAAAATACCTGCGCGTCCCCCACTCCTCACCCTGAAAAAGCATTGGCACGAATGGCGAGCACAGCAATACGGCAGCCGCAATCTTGAGACGATCAATCTCGAGAAGATGAGATGTTCGCGTGCCGTCGGCGCGGTTGCCGATTTGATCGTGATTCTGCGTGCACACCACGAAGCGACTTCCGTTCGCTTCCATCGGTCGCCTTCCGTGACGTCTTTTTCGTGAAGGTGCATACTGACCATGGTAGGCATAACCGGTCTTCAGCACCTGTTCCAGATCTCGATATGTTCCGAAGTCTGCGTAATAGCCCTCTCGTTCCTCAGTCAAGATGGTGTGGAGTGCGTGATGAAAGTCATCGCTCCACTGGGCGTCGATGCCATATCCTCCGGCCTCCTGAGGAGTGATAACACGCGGATCGTTAAGGTCACTTTCAGCGATTAGCACGAAGTGGCGTCCCAGGTTAGCCGAAAGCGCCGCAACCTCGCTCGCCAGTTCGGAAAGAAAATGCGTCGCCGACATATCGAAGATGGCATGGACTGCGTCGAGTCGCAGTCCGTCGAAATGATAGTCCCGTAACCACATCAATGCGTTGTCGATGAAGAAACGACGCACTTCATCAGAATACTGATCGTCGAAATTGATCGCCTTGCCCCACGGTGTGTGGAACCGCTCCGTAAAGTAGGGGCCAAACCGCTCCAGATAATTCCCCGACGGGCCGAGATGGTTGTACACGACGTCGAGGAGCACTGCGAGCCCTTCTCTATGGCAGGCATCGACGAGGCGCTGCAATCCGTGCGGGCCTCCGTAGGCATGGTGCGGCGCGTACAAATCGACGCCGTCGTATCCCCAGCCCCTGACACCCGGAAATTCCACAATTGGCAGGAGTTCCAAATGTGTCACACCTAGCTCTTTCAAATGTGGGAGATGTTTGATCGCACCGTCGAAGGTGCCTTCCTCGGAGAACGTTCCAATGTGCGCTTCGTATAGTACCGCACTAGCTAAGGGCGGCGCCTGCCACTGACTATCGGTCCACGCAAAGCTCTGCGGCAGAACGAGTTCGGAGGGGCCGTGCACTCCTTGCGGTTGAGAGAGCGACCGCGGATCCGGCGTTTTCTCACCACCGTCGAGCATGAACGAGTAGCGAGTTCCCGCCGGGTACATCTGCGGCGTTTTCCACCAGCCTCCTGCTACTGCTTCCAGCGAAACTGTCTCGCCATCCACCTCCGCCGCAATGTGCTTCGCCAAGGGGGCCCAGACCGTTAGCTGCTTCATACGTCCTCCTTCAGGAGCAATGCGACTGGAAAAGAACTCAGCAAGTCCTGAATATCGATGCGACCACCGCTCACCGTCCGCCGATCAAACACATTGGTCCACTGTCCCTGAGGCACCTCCAGGCTTGTTTCGCCCCAACGTCCATTCAGTATGTGCACTAGACGGGGCACGACGACAAGCGCTCGCTCGCCGCGAAGATACGCCAGAACGTGGTGCGCCCGATCACCGACCGCTGAAAGAGCGCGATATCCTGCTGTCGCCCCGAGTGCTCGCTCCTGCCGGGCACGCACAGCAAGTGTACGGTGGATGAGAAACAACTTCGTCAACCCTCTCTCATGCTCGAGCATCATCTGTTCCGCGTTCCCTTCAACCACTTGCTCAAGCATGGCGCGGCGTAGTCCGTAATCAACCGGCCGCCGGTTATCCGGATCTACCAGGCTGTCAGTCCAGAGCTCTGAACCTTGATAAAAGTCAGGCACACCCGGAGCCGTGCACTTTATCAGCGTCTGAGCAAGCGAATGTACTCGGGCAGCAGAGACGATGGGCAGCAGGAACTGCTCCAGGTCGCTTACGAACTCCGCATCACCGAGCAGAGCGTCGATGAAATTTTCAAGCCCTGACTCGTAAGCCTCATTGACAGTGATCCATGAGGTATGGGCTTTCGCCTCACGAACTGCCTTCTTGATATACTGCTGTAGCCGTTCAACGCTGATCGGCCAGGCACCAATCAGTGTCTGATACAAGAGATACTCGGTGTGCCGATCGATAAGGCGTTCATCCTTGTAGCGCGCGGCTCGCGCTGCAGAGCGCTCGACGAACGCCCGCCACGCGTCCGGCATTTCGGATAACACGTGAATGCGAAGGCGAACGTCCTCACTGCGCTTGGTATCATGGGTTGACGTCGCGAGCAGGGAATACGGACGACGCTGCTGCCTGCGGTGAGCCGCGGCATGAAACACTTCCGGCGTGATTGCGAATCGGCCGGGGTTCCCGCCGACTTCGTTCAGCGAGATCAGGCGATGGTAGCAATAGAACGCAGTATCCTCGACGGATTTTGCCATTACCGGTCCAGTGAGTTGCTGTAGACGTAGGATGAATTCACGAGACTCCGGCAGCCCCTTCCGAAGCAGAAGCACATCGCGCAGAAATGTTAGCAGCTCCTCATCGATTGGCTCCTTTGCATGCTCTCTCACCATAGCGATGACATGTTCGATTGTCGCAGCATCCACCGAGCGAACGATCGAGCCATCCGGCTGGAGGTAGGTACGATAGATAGGAAAAGCAACGGCAAGCTCGATAACCGTCTGACGAAGTTGCTCCCAAGTGAAGTCTCGATGGCGTCGATGTCGCTCACAGAGTTCCCGAAGATGGAATGCCAAACGGTTGACATCTCCTCCCAGCACCTCACGAAGGACAAGACGCTTCTTTTCCCGCACAATCTCGGAAAAGCTGTGCGTCTCGCCGGTGAACTCGTTGTACAGTTTAGTAAGCGGCTCTTCGCCGGCAGGTGAGATGAAAAGACCCCCGACCAACGTCAGAAACTCGTAGCCGGTCGTGCCTTCTACCGGCCATGAATCGGGAAGCTCCTCCGCGTCTTCAAGAATCTTCTCCACAAGAATCCAACTGGTGGGGGCATGCCGGCGGAGTCGAACCAGATATTGCTCGGGGTCGACAAGTCCGTCGGCGTGATCGATGCGCAAGCCGTCCAACACCCCTGCATCAAGCCATTCAATTATCCTTTCATGAGTAGCATAGAATACATCCTCGTCCTCGACCTGCAGTCCGGCCAACTCAGTCACGTCGAAGAAGCGACGGTAGCCCAGCTCCTGCTTCGCCACCCGCCAGAATGCAAGACGGTAGTTCTGTTTGCCGAGAAGTTCGTCAAGTAGATCCGGGTCGTTGGAATAGCGATGCACGACCCGGTCGATTGCTCGAGCCACCTCAGGCTCTCGCTGCCAGAGCTCTTCAAGCTGCTTGCGAACTACTTCCTTTTGTCGATGCCGACGAAGCAGCGTCTGCGCATCATTCGGCTCCGCGGGCGGAAGCGTTGCCAGTGCATCAGCGAGAAACACTTGATAGTCGCTGCTGCACTCGGCCCCGGCCTCTGCGTAAAGCACGGCTGCGCTCGGGGGTGAGACGGGAAAGACATGATCGAAGTAGCGCACAATCAGCGAGCCGCCTTCGCGTTCAAGCGAAATATCACCAGCTTCAAGCACTCGACCGTAGTGGTCTCCAAGCACGGGAACCAGCACAGCGTCGACATTGGCCGCACTCGCTCCAACCGGGGACCAATCCACATCGAAGTACGGCGCGAAGCGGCTCATTCGACCATTCTGCAGCACATCCCACCACCAAAGATTCGCGCGGTCACCGATCGCCATGTGATTCGGCACTATGTCCAGCACTAACCCCAAATGCTCCGCCTGCAGACTGCGGCTGAACTCGGCAAAACCCTCCTCTCCGCCGAGCTCGGCGTTGACCGCCGTGGGATTCACCACGTCATATCCGTGAGCGCTCCCTGCCACGGCGCTGAGCACCGGAGAGCTATAGATATGACTCACCCCGAGCTGCCGAAGATAGGAAACAAGATCCGTTGCGGCATCGAACGGAAAATCACGGTGTAACTGCAAACGGTATGTCCCGAGTCGCGATTGGTGCGCTTGACCCATGCTTGCCTCCTACCATTCCTTTCATAGTTAGCACTCGAATGATCATGAGTCGGCGCTATTGTGTTCGGACCGCATCTGTGCGGGTCCGTCGGGAGCAGACAACATGCGTGCTGTGTTGATCAGCGCGACGTGCGAAAGCGCTTGGGGAAAGTTGCCGATAAGACGCTTATGCTCGGGATGGTACTCCTCAGACAGAAGACCGACATCATTTCTAACATCGAGCACTCGCTCGAACACTTCCGTCGCTTCCTCAATGCGTCCTTCAAGCGCAAGCGCGTCCGCATACCACAGAGAGCACGGAAGGAATGCGCCTTCACCAGGCTCTAGGTGGTCCAAGTTGGATTCGACCGGATATCGATGAATGAAGCCGCCCTTCATTAGACGTGCACCGATAGCCGCCACGGTTCCACGCATGCGCGGGTCCTCAGCCGGCAGAAAGCCCACGGAGGACAGCAGGAGCAGGCTTGCATCAAGATGAGGGGAATCAAAGCGCTGGATGAACGAATTCTGTTCAGGATCGAAGCCTCGATCCTCCACCTCGCGCCGAATTTTTTCCTTTGCCTTTCTCCACCGTGCGACTGCTTCCTCTTCGTCTCGCCTCGACGCCAGCCGAATAGCACGATCGAACCCCACCCAGGCCATTACTTTGGAGTGGGTAAAATGCTGACGGCCGCCGCGCACTTCCCATATTCCTTCATCCGGCTCCGGCCAGAGTCGCTCCAGATTGCACATCAAGGACATTACAAGTTCCCAATCATCAGAGTTGAGCGAAAGTCCTGAGCGCTCAGCTTGCAGCATCGAGTCGAACAGTTCTCCGTAGACATCAAGCTGCAGTTGCTTCGATGCGGCATTGCCAAGCCGAACTGGCCTCGATCCTTCGTACCCATCGAGCCATGGGAGGGTAAGCTCGGTAAGTCGTCGCTCGCCGCAGACGCCATAGAGCATCTGCAACTGCCCGCGATTCCCGGCGACCGCTCTGAGCAGCCACTGCCGCCATGCCTCCGCTTCATCCGTGTAGCCGGCAGAGATCAGGGAAAAGAGGCAGAATGTCGCGTCGCGCATCCAGCAGTAGCGGTAGTCCCAGTTGCGAGCACCGCCAAGCTGCTCCGGCAGCGACGTGGTTGGCGCGGCAACTATCCCACCGCTCGGTTGAAAGGTGAGAGCCTTCAGCGTGATAAGTGAACGCTCCACCGCCTCCGGCCATTTCGTCGTCATCGTCGAACGACTTGTCCAGGCACGCCACCATGCCGCAGTTGCCACAAGCGCTGCTTCCGGGTCCAGTTGGAGAGGTTCCGGCTCGTGCGAAGGGTACCAAGTGAGAATGAACGGCCGTCTCTCTCCTGCTCGAACTGAGAATAAACTTTCAGCTGCTCCCTCTGCTTTGACCTCCTGCTCAATCGGACCGGAAAGGCGAAGCATATCAGGTCCGCCAAACGCTGCGATTCCGGTATCCGTCTTTTTGAACCATGGCGTCAACGCCCCGTAGTCGAAGCGTGGCGCAAAGTAGCTTGAAAGCTGCACCATGCCCTCAACGCCGACTACAAGCCGAACCAGATCCGGTGTGCTCGTTCGTATCGGCATGAAGTCATACACCCGCACGATGCCGGTGCTCGTGGTATAGGTCGTCTCAAGGACAAGGGTTCCGTCGAGGTACCGTCGAGCCACCTGCAAAAGCGGATCGGTAGGTCGGAGACGCCATAAGCCGTTGTCAGCACCACCCACCAAAGCCGCGAAGGCCGCGTCGGTGTCGAACCGAGGTAAGCAAAGCCAATCGAGCGAACCGTCGCGCGACACGAGAGCTGCCGTCTGGCAATCGCCAACAAGGGCGTATTCCTCCAATGGCTTCGACATGTGCAAGGTTGAGTGGCTTTTACCTAGTCATAAGGCACCACGCCACCAAGCTATATGAGTCCCATCATACAGCTTCGACCACCGTCCACCCGTCACTACCGGAGACAAATGACGGACTCCCACTCGAATCAGCGTACCTTCAGCTTCAACCCGCCTAAAGCCTTCACAGGTCTCTGAGACCCGTACCCCCAGAAACATTCCCAGCATTCCGGCGAATAGTAGTGCATGGGATATCATCCGCGCTTCGAAGTCGCCGACCAGGGAAACCTCGTCACCACCAACACCAAGCATGCCGAGCTCTGGTTTGCCAATAACCC
>JAGRAW010000182.1 GCA_020434415.1 Bdellovibrionales bacterium | reverse complement strand
CAGGGTCTGAGCCGGGCATTAGAGGCGACGACGGTCGAGACGGTGCGCCTACCGATTGCTGAGCCGATAGCCGACCCGGCAGATGAGACCGCGAACTCTGCAGAAGCAATCGAAATGGCTGCCGCTTCAGGCGCTGCCGGCGCTCCATCGGCAGACGCCGAACCGGAATTCGATTTTTCCAAGAGTGAGCCGGTGGCCGGTTCAGAGAACGCCAAAGCGGAGGCGGCTCCGGCAGCCGGCTTTTCTTCCAAACCTGCACTGAACCTGTTTCAGACGGACGGAGCTGATGCAGCGGAGGCGCTTGCTGCGCTGGAAGCAGATAAACAAGGCGCCCAAGCAGCAGTGGTTGACAAAAAGCCTGAGCAAAAGTCGGTAGATAAAAAGGCGCTTGCCAGTGGGTTGAGCCAGATCTCTCCGCCGCTAAGAAAAGAGAGCGAACAACCGCCTGCTGAAGCGAAGATTACCCCACTGCCGCCAAAGCCGTCCGCGGAATCCAGCCCGGCTCGAATCAAGGTGGAGTCGGCAGGGACGCAGCTCGCATCGGGGTGGTATGTGCAGGCTGCTGCGACCAGAACACAACAGGATGCCGCCGTTTTGGTCAAAAAATTCAATGATGCCGGCCTGAGCGGAGTCGTGGAACAGGCAAAGGTGAGGGATAAAGTGTACTATCGAGTGCTGGTTGGGCCCTACGGCGATAAGAACAAGGCACTTTCAGGTCGAGCTGCGGTTAAAAAATCCGGTGTTACCGGAGGGGAGCCGTTCTTGAAGCACGTCGAGTAACGCACTGCGCGTTCTTGCTGTAAATCTCCGCGGAATACTGTCGCTTTCTCCTGTTTCGGCTTCTTCCTCTTATTTCACTCGTCGGTGAACAACGCCGACTGTCCCGGTTAAAACTGCGGTTTTTGCTCTGCGGTGGCGGGTCGATCTTTCCCTGGACCCGCTACTTCAAGTGAGTACTTTGAGCCGTACTCAGTTGTTATTGAGTCTAATTCTTTGCATCAGTAAAGTATTTGCGCGGAGCACCGTGTGGTTTTTGGAGCCCGGGAGCGTTCCTGCGTGGCGGTGCCGCGCTCGACGGAGCTGTCGCTGTTAGCAATCCAGTCGAACGTCAGCGCATAGTGGGGGCGGCGGAAGGTCGTTTTGTTCAACTGGCGGATAGCAACGCCGCGAGTGACGTGCGAAGGTCGTTCAGTGACTGCGCACTATAATTGTTCTGCAAGAGGCATCGGCATTGGCTACGGTCGAATCTAGGAATGACACTCCTGAGCGTCGCTTCAAGTTCGACGATGCAGTGCTGTCGGATGTCGGCCGGCGGCGTAACGAGAATCAGGATGCCTATGCCGTAGCCCATACCGATCAGGTCAGCCTATATCTGGTTGCTGACGGAATGGGGGGAGCGCGTGGCGGCGCCACTGCTTCATCAATCGCGGTAAATGTCATCAGCGATGGCGCATTCACCCACGCCGGAGAGATTAACGCGGAATCGTTGAAGGCAGCTATCGAACGAGCTAACCGCGTCATCTTCAATCGCAGCAAGAACGACGAAGAGCTTTCCGGCATGGGGACGACGGTCGTTGCCGTCGCGATTGTCAGTGACCAGCTCTTGCTCGCACACGTTGGTGATTCCCGCATCTACCGCCTGCGGGACAGTTCTATCGAACAGCTCACGCGTGATCACACCTTGGTGCAGGAGCTTGTCGACACCGGCGCGATACCGCCGGAGGAAGCTGCAAACCATCCTATTGCTCATATGCTGACTCGCTCGCTTGGCCCGACCGAAGCTGTAGAGGTCGAGGTTCAAAGCGTCGCGCGGGGCGTGGCTTCCGGCGACCGTTTTGTTTTGTGCTCTGACGGGCTCTACAACCTCGTGGCTCAGGAAGAGATAGCCCAAGCCCTTGCTCACGATGATCCTCAAGCGGCTGCTAGAAAATTGGTCGACTTGGCTCTAGAGCGTGGCGGCACTGATAACGTCACGGTTGAAGTGGTGTATGCACTCGACATCAACGATGAGAGCCTCAATGTGGCCTATCCGGTGAACGGTAGCCGGGATGTGACCATGTCAGAGCAGTCGCGGGTCGACGGTCTTGCCGAGATGATTCAAGCGGCGATCGTCGAGGAGGGCGGGGAGGCGCAAGTCGGCGAGCAAGCTGCTGAGCATGGTGCGCAGGCTGAGCCCTACCATCCCAAAGCGGATCCCTACGCAGCGACACAGCGTCTCATGGCGATTACCGAGGCTCAGCTCGAGGAAGAGGACGACGCGATTCCCCTTCCCGAGATTGAGGACGATGTAGAGCCGAAGCACACCTCCCCGTCCGAGGCTGCATCCGAGCGGGTCGAAATTGCTGATGTCAACGCGCATCAAGAGTTGAAGCGCATCATGTACGGTTCGGCCGTGCTGGTGCTGCTGGTGCTGGTCGGGGTCGGCTACGTCTTTATCCGTAACGGTTCGCATGCGTCGACTGATGTGCAAGCGACGCTTGACGAGCGACAGCAACTTGAAGCCGAGCTCGTGGAGCCGTCCACGCAAGTCGCTTCGACCACTACCGAAGTGGTTGAAGAGAGACTCGAAGAAGCAACGCCAAGTCCGGGGACCGCCGAGGATACTCCATCGAATGAGACCCCTCTCGACGATGCGCAGGAAGGCACCGCCGACTCTGAAGGAGCAGCTGTCGCAGAAGCAAGGGAGCCGGACAGCGCGCCGGAAGCCTCCACCATGACGGCAGCAGAGATAGAGCAATTTGTTCTCTCAGGCGATGATCCGTTCCCCCAAGCGTTGCCGCCCGGCATATCGGAGTTGACCGCGGAGCTCATCAGCGAGCTTGAAGTGCCCCCACCGCCGGAGGTGAAAATCGCGGACGAGGCTGAACAGTCGGCTCCTGCGACTCAGCCGATCGTGTGGGAAAATGAAGCCGCCAAACTTGCGCGGATCCAGAATGAGGACCAACAAGCCGTTGAGACTCCGCACGTGGAGGAGTCTCCCGCACCGAGCGCTGCTCCTGTGCTTGCAGGAGACGAAGTGGGTGACAAAGTAACCCGTAAGCAGCAAATTCGCGGTCGCATTGCCGATCTCGATGCGAAGCTGCGCTTGCTCAGTCTGAATAGTCCGGAGGATGTGCAAGCTAGGGCACAGTCGCTGAAGCAGGAGTTAGCGGCAGCCGATCGAGAGGTCGAGCAAATGCGCAGCGAACTCGATACGGCGCACAATCTTTTTCAAAAGTGGCTTGATTTCAAGAACCAGGCTGCAACGACACCTCGCCTGCGGCTTGCCGATGCTGTTGCTGACTACAGCGACGAACTGCGAGACAAGAGGGACGCGTATGCCGAAGCGTCGCGACGCTATCTCGAGGCGGTCGATGCTTGGCAGGAGAAGCCGGACGAGCTTACCACTGCTTCTCGGATGGGAGCACTTGGACGGGTGTTGCAGAAGCGCCGTACGGAGTTGGAGGAGGGAGTCACCGTAGCGATTGCCGAGGGCATCGAACGGGTCGTCGCTCGGATCGGGGAGGTCGATGTCGCCCTTAGGAATCTCATGCTGCGGCGAGAAATGATTAGTCGCCACCTTGGCTATCATCAAGGCTTCGTTCCTCTCTCCGGAGAACGTCGTCGCGCACTGAAGCAGACGTATTTGGACGACCGTAAAACGCTGGTCGACGATTTGGAGTCGCTCAAACGACAGGTGCCCGATCTCAAAGAAATCGAGTGGCTACAGCTGCAAAGCACCGCCCGGTTCCCGCTTCCGGCAGAGCAGGCCAGAATCAGCGAGCAGCCTTGAGCGGCGCTGCCTTTACCCTCCCGAATGCTTCGCATACTATAACGCCGTTCGATCCCCTACAGGTCAGAAAAGGACTTCTGTAGACCGGATCGTGCGGCACAGATTGGATCAATGGGGCACTGCCGGTCCAAACTATGGGGCACTGCCGGATTAACGAGCCGATCTCCAGCAACAGGGAACTACTGCAGCCATGGAAAGTCTCGCGATTATCAGCGTTTATGATAAAAGTAATCTGGAAACGTTTGCGAAAGGGCTCGCCTCGCGCGGTGTGAAAGTGCTGTCCACCGGAGGAACGGCAACTTTTCTCAAGCAGCACGGATTGGCGGTGGAATCGATTTCTACCTACACCGGCCACCCGGAAATTCTCGACGGTCGCGTCAAGTCGCTCCATCCGAAGATTCACGGAGGCATTCTCGCTCGGCGGGACCAGCGTGAGGATCTCCGTCAGTTGGAGGAGCATAAGATTCTGCCGATTGATTTCGTCGTGGTGAACCTCTACCCGTTCATTCATCAAGTGCAGCGAATTGAGGAGCAGGGCCGCTTCGTGCACGAGTCGCTGGTCGAATTCATCGACATCGGCGGCCCCACGATGATTCGCGCTGCGGCCAAGAATGCGCGGTTTGTGGTGCCGGTATGCGATCCCACCGACTATCCGCTCATCCTGGCTGAGCTCGATGCAGAAGGTGAGGTCAGCGAAGACTTGCGGCGTCGTTTAGCCGCCAAAGTTTTCAAGATGATGAGTGCCTATGATGGAGCAATCAGTCGCTACTTCTCCCTTGGAGAACGACTGCTGGAGGCTGATGGCGCCCCCACTCCTTTGGCGCCGGTCGAGACTGTCACCCTCGAGCGTATCGAGGAGCTACGGTATGGAGAGAATCCGCACCAGAAAGCGGGTCTCTATCGCCCGTTCCGATTCCCGGGTGAAGCGCAGGTGCCCACCTGGGAACAACTGCAGGGTAAGGAAATTTCCTACAATAACCTGCTCGACATGCATGGTGCGCTCGATCTGTTTCTCGAGCTGTATGATGGGCTGAACGGAGAGCATGCCGCAGTCGTCATCAAACATTCGAATCCTTGCGGTGCAGCCCTCGCGTCTACTCCGCTCGATGCATTTGTCGCCGCTCGGGAATGTGATCCTCTGAGTGCCTTTGGCGGTATCGTAGCGGTAAGCGGCACCATGGACGGAGCGTTGGCAGAGGCGATCCTCGAGGGCTTCGTAGAAGTGGTGTTGACAGAAGACCTTACGGAGGATGGGCTTGCAGCGTTTGCGCGGAAGAAGAACGTCCGAGTGCTCAAATGCGATTTTGCCGGCTACCTCGAGCAAAAGCGGCAGGGAAACCTGAGCATCCGAAACGCGTTCGGCGACTTTCTGATTCAGACGACGGACAACACGATCACCATTCCGACCGCAGAGCATCATACGGCAGGTCCGACGCCGGATGCGTCTCTGCTCGAAGACCTGGTCTTTGCATGGAAGATTTGTAAGCACGTGAAGTCCAATGCGATTGTCATCGCGAAAGGCAAGCGTGCGATTGGGATCGGGGCCGGACAGATGAGTCGCGTCGATGCGGCAAAACTGGCAGTTGAGCGAGCACGCTTCCACGGCCATGATCCTCTCGGGGGTGCTGCAGCAAGCGATGCATTTCTGCCTTTCCCCGATACCCTGGAGATGTTGAACGACGCGGGCGTGAAAGCGCTCGTGCAGCCTGGCGGTTCAATCAAGGACGCAGATGTCGTGCAGTGCGCCGAGCAGCGTGGGGTCACCATGCTTTGCACCGGAGAGCGACACTTCCGCCATTAATCGTGTGCTGAAAAGCGGGCGCGCGTTTTTACCCGTGTATCGCAAAATCGAAGGTTTGCGACACTTCTGATGCTGAGCGCGATACGATGCGCGGCGAGTGGAGAAAGCTATGAAAGTTTTGGTAGTCGGCGGCGGGGGGCGAGAACACGCCATTGTGTGGAAACTTCGTCAGAGCCCGAAAGTGACTGAGCTCTTCTGCGCGCCCGGCAACCCAGGGACTGCGCAGCTCGCGACTAACGTCGATATCGGTGTGACCAACACGGGGGCACTCGCGGTTTGGGCTGTGCAGAACAAGATTGATCTGACGGTCGTCGGACCGGAAGCGCCGCTAGCCGCGGGGCTTGCCGATGTGTTCGCCCAGCATGGCCTGCGAATCTTCGGACCGAGTCAGGCGGCAGCTCAGCTTGAAGCGTCCAAGAGCTTCGCCAAGGAGGTGATGCAGAAAGCCGGTGTACCAACCCCCAGAGCGGAGCTATTCGAAGAATTCGAAGCAGCGAAGCGGTACGTCGAAGAGCAAGGAGCGCCGGTAGTCATCAAGGCAGACGGGCTCGCGGCCGGAAAAGGTGTCACGGTCGCGATGACTGTCGATGAAGCGATTGCCGCTCTCAAGGAGTGCTTGCTTGATGAGCGGTTCGGATCTTCGGGCAAGAAGGTAGTCGTCGAAGAGTTCATCAAAGGACGCGAAGCGTCGGTCATGGCGATTATCGACGGAACGACGGTCCTACCGCTGGTGGTAAGCCAGGATTACAAGCGGCTCAATGACGGCGACCAAGGGCCGAACACCGGTGGCATGGGTGCCATTTCGCCGACTGACGTTCTCGCCGATGAGCAGGTCGAGGGACTTGCCGCTGAAATTTTCATTCCCGTGTTGAAAGAGCTTTGGTCGCGAGACATCCGCTATGTCGGATTTCTCTACGCCGGAGTGATTGTTGACGAAGAGGGAGTGGCGCGGGTGCTGGAGTTCAATTGTCGGCTCGGTGATCCTGAGACACAAGTGCTGCTCCCGCGTCTTCAAAGTGACTTGTGCGAAGTCCTTGATGCTGCGGTAAGCGGAAAGCTCTCCTCGATCGAACTGAGCTGGAAATCCGAGGCGGCTGCTTGTGTGGTCTTGAGCTCGCGGGGCTACCCCGGCGAGGTGGATGACGGAAAGCCCATCACCGGCCTGGAGTCGACCGAGAATGATGTCTTTGTCTTCCATGCAGGGACTACGCTGGCCGAAGACGGGCAAACGGTCGTGAGCAAAGGCGGTCGTGTGCTCACCGTTGCGGCGCTCGGGGAAACAAGAAACCGCGCGCTCGGCAAAGCCTATGCGCGGTTGGAGAAGATCTCGTTCGACGGAATGCACTGCCGCCGCGATATCGGAGGCGGTGCTTGGTGAACACCCCGAGCATCAGCGAAAGAGAGGAGCAGGAAGTATTGCGCGCAGTTGGTGTCCTGCGCTCGGAAAACCTAGTGCTGATTCCCACGGAAACCTTCTATGGGATTGCCGCTGACCCCTGTTCCGAGGGAGCAGTCGGCAAGCTCAGCGGGATCAAAAGTCGAGACCTTGGCGCAGGGATTCCGCTGATCGTCGGTTCCTCCGCGGTGGCAACTACCCTAAGTGATCCTGGTCCGCCGGAGATTCTCGAACTTCGTTCTCTCTTAGAGCGCGCCTTCTGGCCTGGGCCGTTGACGCTGGTTGTTTCGGCAAGCGGGGCCAAGCAGATTGCGGCGGCCGTATTCGGTCCCAACCAGACCCTTGCGATTCGGGTTTCTTCTCATCCCATTGCAAACCGCCTTGCGGCGGCTAGCGGCGGTGCCATCACCGCAACCAGCGCCAACCCCCACGGGGAACCCCCTCCGACCACGTACGCCGATGCGCGCGCGTATTTTCCTGAGATGGAAGGCATTGACGCACTTTGTGGCGGTGCGACGAAACCCTCGACGCTCGTCTTGGTAACCGAGCTACCGTTCCGCATTCTTCGGGAGGGGGCTATCACGAAAGCCCAGCTCGAGGCCGTGGTGGGTCGTGAGCAGGTGGAGTGACATGGGCGAGCGAGGGTGGGGGTCGGGGTGTGCCTTTGTCGTGCTCGGCCTCATGCGGCGACCACCGCTTGGTCGTGAACTTTTCGTGCAGCATCTGAGTGCACTTGAGAGGCTCTAAAGCGGTCGAGCACGAAAATTTCCCGTCCAAGCCAACCGCCCCACCCCCCTGCGCGCGACAAAGGCCCACCCCGACCCCCCCCCCCCCCCGATGCACCACACTTTCAGGGGCTTGGTTTTGCTACTAACGAAAGCTTCGCCTTCG
>JAGRAW010000181.1 GCA_020434415.1 Bdellovibrionales bacterium | reverse complement strand
TCCGAATGGTATCTCGGTGTGCCGACCTCCACCCTGAATCGCGACCGTTAGCAGGCCCACCAAGGCTCCTACCAAAGAACCGGCAAAAATTGTTGGGATCACCGATTCGTAGCCGAGAGTTGCACCGGTAAAAGCGAGTAGCTTGATGTCGCCGCCGCCGAGCCCGATGCGCCCCGTACCTAGTTGGTATGCAGCGCCGACAACATAAAAAAAGCCTCCACCAAGGAGAAACCCAAGAAGCGAATCCCACGCGCTTTGTGTCAGCGGAGGGCTGAACGCGTTGCTATACTGGGAGACGATCCCCAGTAGCAATCCCAGGGTCATCCCGGGAAAGCTGATGACATTCGGGATAATCTTGAAAGCGAGATCGATGAACGTAATCGCGATTAACGAAGCCGTGAGTGCGTACAGCACGAAGCCGGTTGGTGTCAGCCCGAAATGAAGGTAGCTCGCAATTGCCGCACAAACCGAAAGCAGCTCGACCAACGGATACTGACCTGAGATTGGAGCACCGCAGTGCCTGCATTTCGTTCGCAGCAGGATCCAGCTCAATACAGGGATATTCTCCCACCAGCTCAGTTGCTGCTCGCAATCGGGGCAGAAAGATCGTGATGGGTAACTGACCGAGAGCTTGCGCGGAACACGGTAGATTACGACGTTCAAAAAACTGCCGATGCAAAGAGCGAAGATCGTTATAAGTAGTAGCGTTACTGGAAGCTCATTCATGGGATTGGTGTGCTCGTGTCAGCCACTCAGGCAGCTTCGGCTTGTTGGTAATGTGTACTGTACAATCTGGTATCCGATCTGACATGCACTTCGTCGAACTCCTACTGCCGGACGCTGCAGGGGGACGCGCTGAACGCACAAGCACAGGCCCGTTCCCCGGAGGCATCCCGAGCACCTCACAGTTTCGATGGGATGAAAGAGCAAAGAGTCTGAACTTTTTGCGCAGTTGCGCACGGTTTAAAACATACCTGGATGAATCAGATTTGGCTCGAAGAGCATGAAAAGTAATGCGGGCACGTGGGTTTGTCGATATCCTATTTAGTTAGTACGTATTTCGGCTTCGAAAAAATGTCATAGGAATGCCATGCGGCGGCCTCAACGCGCCTTACTTTTTTACTATGCTCCGCTGGGCTCCGAGTTGCGCCGTCGAACCGATTTGATGGCCCAGGCGCTGGTGAAGCAGGGCTATGAGGTCGAGCATGTCTGCGTTCTGGAACCCCCGGCTACGGAACCGAAGCCGCTTGGCAGGTTTACGACGGTCGGTATCCCGGGGCGCCTTCGTGGTGGCGTGGTGTTTTGGGGGTGGTTCCTTTTCCGAGCGCCCCTGCAGGTGCTTCTCAGCAGTGCGACTCGCCGCCCCCGCGCTATCATCGTGTTCAGCCCGGCGTTTGCTGTCCTTGCTCTTCCGGCGGCGCTCTGCAGCTGGACGCGTTGCATGCTGTTTCTCGATCGCGCGCCGTGGCGCACCCCCCGTCGCTTACACCGTTCTCTGGCGGCACGCATAGTTGCCGGCTTGGTCGATTTTCTAGGGGTGCTCGTCGCGCGTAGGAGCGTCCCTTCGTCAGCAGCGCTTGCTCGAGAACTGACCCAAAAAGTGCCTCTAGCTGCGCGGCGGGTCCATCCTCTAGCGTTCGCATCAGGCGCACTGAAGGAGAAGAGCGAGAATGCGCCCCAGCGCCGCTTCTTCAAGACAGCGGAGGTATCGGCAAAGCGCGCGCTTGCCCGACGATACGAGCTTCCGGAGCGCTCCTTCTTCATCGCCGCGACCGGTGATTTCTATCACCATCGCGACCTCGAATACGTAATCAGAGCTGTGGCAGCGGCAGAGCCGGAAGTGATCTCTGTTCTGCTGCTGGGAGAGGGACCGGCGAAGCGCTCTCTGGAGGCGATTGCAGTCAGTCTCGGCGTCTATTCTCGGACGGCGTTTCTCGGAGTGCCGCCGGCCGATCATTCTTTAATCAGCGGTTGCGATTTGTTCGTTCTTCCTTCCGGCTATCAGGGAGTGCCGCCTTGGATGGTGCAGTTTCTGGCCCTCGGCACTCCGATGATCGGTGCTCGGAGTCCGGAAACGGAGGAGTTGCTGCGCTTCGATGAACTTTTGTTCGAGCCGTGGGATGTGGAGGCGCTGGCCTCCCGACTTAGGCTACTTTCAGATAAGCCGAGAGCTCTGCAGCAAGTGCGAGATTTAAGCGCGGAGCGAGCGCATCATTTTGCATTTGATTGGTCAGAAAGTGTCGCGCGCTTGCTTGAAAGACGTTGACGCAACAACCGCGCGCGATCGAGGGGGTTCCCAACAATCTGACCGGCATACTCCTCATGACGTCGACAGGATTGATAAGGGCTGACAACCAAAGGATTTTCTAGAATCCTCCCCCCTTCGCGGTATATCTATCTTTTGGTCACGCCGGAGACGTGACAATATATCTAAGCCATTACATCGAACGACTGAAGCCGTACTCTGAGTCGTTGGGGGTGAACTACGAACCTCGATCCAGCCGCTCGTGCGCAACGACGCGCAGAACCTTATGAGTAAAGTGAGAAAACTATCGCCGGCTCGAATCCGCAAAATCACGGGCGGTAAGGACCCGACGCGGCTGGTCGAAGAGTTCATGATTCGTCGTGGATTCGATCCCGAGGAGTGCATTCAGCAACGCACCAGCGACCTGGCGCAATGGCTTGTTCCTTTGGGAGAGGAAGAGGATCTCGAGATCACCTTGGAGGGACTGACTCGCCCGCCGGAGACCACGCTCTACATGGGGGTGAACGTGCTCTCAGTGCCGCTTCGCGATACTCAGCGGGTGTTGTATGCCGCACTCGCTGTTGCAGACACGCTCATCGGCGCTAAGCTCAGTTTGGTGAATTACGACATCGTTCTCAGTGTCACTTCCTACACAGGCAATATGGGTGTCGACGACATCGATTACTTCTACGAGCTGATTACCCGCCAAAAAGGCTCCGTACTCGAAGCGATTTCCGAAGAAGCTTCGTAAAAGTCTCCCGGGCCCCTGCCGCGAGCGAGCTTTCGGCTTCCTGCAAAGCTTTGTCCTGCGATTCCATTCACATGCCGGTGAGGATGAGCTCTTAGTCCTTCGCGGGCTGTTTGGGGCAGGCGTGCTCACAGCGTTGCTTCGCGCAGCCCAGTTTGCACATCGCTCGAACGCGATCGGTGCCGTGCGGGCAGTTCGTGTCGCAGAGATTGAACTGTTGATCGAGGCAGTCTTCGCAGCTCTGAGCGCTGTTGAAAAAAACGGCCTCATGCGAGGCGGGGCAACGATGAAGGCAGTACTGTTGAACGCAGTCCTGTTGGCAGGTACGCGAGACTGCCGGGGCGACCAAGCGGCACTCCTTAGCGCACATCGCCTGCTTCCGCTCAACGCAGTCGGTGCAATCATCGGCCCAGGCGTCAGCCTGGGCGCCGTACGCCAGAAATAAAAGAAATAACAGGATGAATTGATAGCGGATTTTCATTGCCGTTCGCTCGCCTGTAGCACCCGCTATTATGGCTCATCAAGCCCCGAATGCGGCATTTACCGGGGCGCAGCCGGAAAGGGACCTTCCGATGGGGAGAGCTGAACGCACCGAGCGGGTCCTCCCCCGATGCGACCCAGCTTTTGCTGCTCCTCAGTCCGCTTCGAAGAGCCCAAAGTGCTGACAACCCTCGATGACCCCCGCCGTGTACTTTTGCGTCGCGATGTAAATACAGGCAGACCGACCGTGAGTGCTTGCCGTGGTGCGAGAGCGTGCTATCACGTCGGCCGGGGTGTTCGCGACAAGCACCGAGCGGATGCCGCTTTCGAATACCTGAAGGTCGTTTCCCGAGTCGCCCGCGTAGACCAGCGTCTCCCTTGCAATACTTTTTGTGTTGCACAGATGTTCGAGCGCACTGAGTTTGGAGGCTTGAGGCGGCAAAACATCGAGGAGCGCAACTTGCTTCACCGGATCGACGCTACAAATCAGTTGAGCCTCAGTGTTGGCGTTTTCAAGCGCTGCTCGCACATCTTCGGCAAGAGCATCTTGCATGACATCAAGGTCAACGAAGTAGCTTCGTTTAAAGCGTCCCTGGCGGTCGTCAGGCTGTAGGCGGAGTTCCGGCAGCGAGTCCAGGATGGCGCCGATATCTGTCGCTTCTCTACCGTTCCAGTGCTGGCGTAGCAGCTCTGCGTAGCCCTGGTCCAATTCCCATCTTTGATCCGACGCTTTTCTCCAGATTGTCGTACCGACATCGGCGATGATCGTCTCAGGCTGGGGTAACTCGAATGCTACGACGCCGTCCAGAGCGAGCGAAAGGTGGCGGCCTGTGACGTAGATCAATGAGCAGGCACTCTTGCCGCAATGTAGACCGAAGGAGCGCAGTGCTGAGCGAGTCTCGGCTGTACGTTCGAGGGGGATCAATGTGCCGTCGAGGTCGGATGCGAGTACTGCAGTTTTCATCGTAAGTGCGCTTCTCCGTGCTTCGTTTGAGTCAAAGGGATTGCTCTGCTATCGTAGTTCCTACCTTGTCATGAAAAAAGCGCTTATTTTTGGCGAAATTCTCTACGATTGTCTTCCCGACGGTTCTGAGGTGCTGGGCGGTGCGCCGTTCAATGTTGCGTGGCACCTTTTCGCGTTTCGTCGTGCTGCTGGTGGTCGTGCTGCGGCCCGTGTCGCCCAGGCAAACTCTGAGGCTGTCTCCGCGGCGAACGCTGTCGATTCGGTTCTGCTCAGCCGCTTGGGTGAGGATGAACGGGGAGCCCGCGCACGGCAAGCAATGGCTGACTGGGGAATAGCGGACATCGCGGTCGAAGCGGATGCAATGCATCCGACCGGCATCGCCCAGGTGGGCCTGCACGACGGGCATCCGACCTTCGATTTGCGCCCTGAACAAGCGTACGACTACATCGAGGGAACAGCCGTAGATGCGCTTTCTGACCTCCGTGAGGCCCTCCTGTATCACGGTTCGCTGGCACTTCGTAACGAGGTGTCGAGGCAGACCCTTCAGCGTCTGCAAGAGCAGTTCCAGATGCCGTGTTTTGTCGATCTCAACCTCCGTGAGCCTTGGTGGCGAGCTGAAACACTTCCCCAGTACCTCATCGGAGCGAAATGGCTTAAAGTGAATGACGACGAACTCCGCATTCTTTGCGGTAGCAGCGAGCCGCTCGACCATTTCGATCATCAGGTCGAGGCGGCACAATCGGTTGTCGAACGTTTTCAACTGGAACAGCTTATCGTGACGCTGGGGTCCAAAGGAGCCTTTGTGGTTCTTGCGAACGGTGCTGTGGTTTCCGAGCAGACACCGCCACTCGAGACAGTCGTGGATACTGTCGGCGCGGGGGATGCGTTCACCTCGGTCTGGCTTTTCGGTCTTCTATGCGATTGGTCACCTCAGACAGCATTGCCCCGGGCGCTGCGTTTTGCGGCGGACATTTGCACTATTCCCGGCGCGACATCTACCGACGTCTCGATATACGAACGCCAAGTTTCGTCATGGTCGAATTAGGAGTTGTCTCGGTATGACCTGTACGACCGGCCCATCTTACGTGAGCCCCCGGTGTCTGCTGGGCAGAGCTGAGAGTGCACTGCAGGATCCCCTTTCGGCATGCCTTCCAGGGGACTGGGTAGCGCGATGACTTTTCAAAATGGCGGGGCCAAAGGCCTCTACTTGATGCATTTGAGCGTGCACGGCTTGGTTCGCGGTACGAACCTGGAGCTGGGGCGGGACGCCGATACGGGCGGCCAGGTCAAGTACGTGATCGAGCTTGCGCGAGCGTTAGCAAAACATCGGACTGTTGAACGTGTCGATGTGCTGACGAGGAAAGTGGAGGGGAAAGGGGTCGATGCTTCCTACGCGCAGCCATTCGAAGAGCTCACGACTGGGGCGCGGATTGTGCGCATCTCGTGCGGGCCCAAGCGCTATTTGAAGAAGGAACGTCTTTGGCCGTATCTGGACAACTTCGTAGATCAAGCTGTGCATTACATTCGGTCGCAGGGACGGGTGCCGGACGCCATTCACGGCCATTATGCCGATGCCGGATACGTCGGTGCGCAGCTTGCGCGGATGTTCGGTGTCCCGTTTTTCTTTACCGGGCACTCGCTTGGTCGAGTCAAGCAGCAGCGTCTATTAGAGAAAGGCGTTTCTTCGGAAAGTCTGGAGAAGCGGTTCACGTTTGCTGCGCGGATCGAAGCCGAGGAAACGGCGCTCGATACAGCAGCGCGGGTGATTGTCAGCACCCATCAGGAGATAGAGCAACAGTACGCCCTCTACGACAACTATCAACCGACGAGGATGAAGGTAATCGCGCCGGGGGTCGACCTGACGCGCTTTACGCCGCCGGTAGATCAGCTTGCTACCGGAGAGGGCGGCGGTCCCGGTGCCACTGAGGCCGCATGGCAGACGAACATCGGCCAAAGTTTTGCGCGGTTCCTTCGCGATAGGGACAAGCCGCTGATTCTTGCCATCGCGCGTCCTGACGAGAAGAAGAACTTCCCGACGCTAGTGGAAGCGTTTGCGACTTTCGGCACGCTGCGGAAGGTGGCCAATCTGGCGATTATCGCGGGGAATCGTGAAAAGCTGAGCAATGTTGCGCCTGGGGCTAGACGAGTGTTGCGCAACCTGATGCTGCTGATCGATAGCTATGACCTCTACGGCAGCATCGCATACCCCAAGCGACACCAGCCGGACGATATTCCTGACGCGTATCGCTTGGCAGCGGCAACCGGTGGGGTCTTCGTCAACCCGGCACTGACAGAACCCTTCGGCCTTACGCTGATTGAAGCGGCTGCAAGCGGCTTGCCGGTAGTGGCGACCGATGACGGTGGACCTCGTGACATTCTCGCCACGTGCGAAAATGGGGTGCTCGTCAATCCGCTCGACAAAGACGAGCTGGGGCAGGCGATGCTCGATGCCGTGACTAATCGGCCTCGTTGGGAACGTTGGGCCCAATCGGGATTGCGACGCTCGCACGAAGCGTATTCCTGGGATGCGCACGTCGAGCGCTACCTGGCTCGAATGGAAGAGGTGCTCGAAGTCTATAAAAGCGGGTCGAGCGTGTTTCAATCGCCCGGCACCCGTCTACCCACAATCGATCGACTCTTGATTACGAACGTGGATGACACGTTGACGGGAGATGCTGATGCCCTGAAGCAGTTTCTCGAACGTCTCGATGCAGCAGGTTCTCGAATCGGCTTCGGTATCGCATCAGGGAGCCAACTTGGTGTGGTATTGGCGACACTGCGCGACCACGATGTTCCGGTCCCCGATTTTATTATCGCAAGTGCGGGGACCGAGATTTACTACGGTAAGGGCCTCGTTCCCGATCGCGGCTGGCTCCGCCATATTCACTTTCGTTGGGAACCGGAGAAGATCTGGAGCGCCATGGCCGAACTACCTGGACTCAAGCCTCAGGATGAGGCGGAGCTCTCGAAGTTCAAGCTGAGCTATGAGCGAGTGGGCGATGACGCGCCAACGAAGGACCAAGTGCAGCAGCACCTCAGAAGTCGCGGGGTGCGGGCAAATGTCGTCGTTTCGTTCGGACGACTGGTCGACGTGCTCCCGATACGTGCTTCGACCGGACTGGCGATTCGTCATCTCATGTTGAAATGGGGACTGCGGCCGGAACAATTGCTGGCGGTCGGATCTACCGGGAACGATGAGATGATGCTCAGCGGCGATACCCTAGGAGTCGTTGTCGGGCACTATAGCCCGGAGATTCGCTATTTGAAGGGCCGACCACGCATCTACTTTACCGCCAAGAAGCATGCATGGGGCGTGCTCGACGGAATCGATTATTATAATTTCTTCGGCACCATCACCGTTCCTCAGGACGAAGAAGAAGCTTTCGTTGGTAGCTCTTCATAGTCCTGACGGACCGGGCAATGACATGGGTGTGGGCGACGTGGCGATCTTCTTTGGTCCGTTA
>JAGRAW010000180.1 GCA_020434415.1 Bdellovibrionales bacterium | reverse complement strand
TACGTAAAACCGATCTGACCGATAAACATGTAACCGCTGTTGTTAGTCGCAACCGCCGACAGTGCAACGAGCCATGGCGGCACCTCGCGAGACGCGAGTAGATAGTCTTCGCTGGTCCTCTTTCCTCGTTTGGCTGATACAGCACCGATCGCGACAAAGCCGAGCAGCGATAACAAGAATGTGAAAGCAATCGGATCCCAGAGCTGCATCAGATATGCCGGACACGATGTGACCAAACAAAACAAGAGACAGGAGAAAGAACAGACTTTCTCCGCGATTGACAAACAATAGACTGACCAGGCACCGATCTCACATTTGCGCTCGTCCGTGTCGGGAAACGAAGGTAGACCGCTCGACTACCGGGCGAGCAAAGACCTCGCCCGGAAAGACGCTGAATAGCCTTTTAGCACCCTGCCAGCGCTCGATAGTCGACGAACCGTTTCTGAAGCGCATTACAGTCAGTCCGGTTTGCGATATGTTCAGGACGCGGCTCCAGCCCGCCAAACGGGTCCTGCAACACGTTTTCGACGCTGTTATATACCGTGAAAATATTGCTGCGTGGATACGGAGTGATATTGCTATTGGAACCGTGCATGACGTTGCACTCGAACAGCACGACAGACCCGGCTTTTCCGGTCGCGGCTACGATCTTCGAATCATCCACCAGCTTCTTCAACGATTCGTCATCCGGTACTCCGTACTCTTGTTTGCGAAGGGATTGCTCGTAGTGTTTGCTCGGTGTCTTCCCCACGCACGATACAAATGTCTTATGCGAACCGGGTATCAACAGCAGCGGCCCGTTCTGCTGATAATTGTCAGTGAGACTGATTGAACAGCTGATGGCTCGCATGCGAGGCATCCCGTCCTCTACATGCCAGGTTTCGAAGTCAGAATGCCAATAAAACTCTTTCCCTCGAAAACCCGGCTTAAGATTGACACGGGACTGGTGCACATACACCTGACTGGCAAGGAGATACTCGACGATAGACAAAATTCGCTGATCGCTCGCCACCGCCGGGAAAATACGCCCCAGCGTGTGAGCCTCGAAAATCGACCGAACAGCGTTACTTCCCGGTTCAGTGATTACTTTTGCAGAGCCTCCCTTCGCTGCCTCCTCCTTCTGGTATTCGAGCTCATTGCGCAGCACAGCAACTTCCTGCTCATCGAACAGATTTTCCAGTAGTAGGAACCCCTCTCTCTCGTACGAGTCCAACTGCTGCGCCGAAAGAGGAAGCTGGTCCCCTGCCGCCGGCTCGCTATAGAGGACGGGATCTCGTCTTGGCAGCAGCTGTGGTGTATCGAAGACCCTCGATGGATAGTCGTCATGAGTATCTACTGCGATTGCCGGTGAACTTGTAGCCATACTTACTCCTCTTCTGTTGTCGAAACCTACGATACTTCTTTTAACTAGCGACCAATGCCGTTCTTCTCCAAAGCAGGCGGCTGTTGGCCTGGAGACAGCATATATGCGCCATTCTCGTCGTGCGTCTCCTGGCCCGAACACGGAGGATTGAACACGCACGCCACGACCAACCTCGAGTGAGCGCGGAGCACATGGCGCTCGTGCCCATCCAGCAGGTACATAGTCCCGGGTTCAATTACATATTTGGTGTTGTTCTCCAGGTCTTCGAGCTCTCCTTGCCCTTCGATGCAATAGACAGATTCAAAGTGGTTTTTGTACCACATTCGCGTTTCAGTGTTTGGATACATCGTCGTGATGTGGAATGAGAAGCCCACCCCGTCGCTTCTGAGAATCATTCGAGTGCTTTCCCAGGTCTCGGTAACCACCCGCCGCTCGCTGCGCTGTACCTCATCGAGTTTACGTACGATCATTCACTTGCCTCCCGAAGCAGTCCTTCCTTTTCCTCGTTCGTTGCCGCCTTCACTTGCTCATTAATCGCGGAACAAAGAATCGTCACCCCTTCCCGCAGCTCTTCCGCAGTGATGGTCAGCGGTGGAAGAATCTTGACCACTTCATCGTCCGGTCCTGAAGTTTCGATAATCAGATTTTTCTCGAAACACTGACGCGCAATCCGGCTACTGAGAGTGGACACTTGGCAATCAACCGCCAGCATCAAGCCTCTCCCTCGTAGCTCGATAGTCCTTGCAATCTCTTCATCGAAGCTATCGAGGATAAGGTCCTCTACGAAACGCCCCTTTTCGCCGGTTTCCTTTTCAAACGAATTCTCGCTCCAAAAGTGCTCAATCGCTGCGGTCGCGGTAACAAAGGCCAGGTTGTTACCGCGGAACGTTCCATTGTGTTCTCCCGGCTTCCATGCATCCAATTCCGGCCTCATCAGCACGAGCGAGAAAGGCAACCCGTAGCCACTCAGTGATTTGGAAAGGGTGACGATGTCCGGCGAAAAGCCGTCACACCACTCGAAGCTGAAGAACGGTCCCGTTCGCCCGCAACCGGCTTGGATATCGTCGACGATCAGCAAGCACCCATGCTCATGACAGATCGACTGAAGCTTCCGCAGCCATTCGGTCGATGCCACGTTCACCCCGCCTTCCGCTTGCACGGTCTCTACGATAACTGCCGCGGGTGCATCGACACCGCTGCTTTTGTCGCTCAACACCTTCTTCATGTAGCGAAGCGAATCGAGTTCATCTCCCATATAGCCGCAGTAGGGCATAAACGTTACACCCGGCAGCGCAGTCGCGGCTGCGGCTCGCATGTACTGGCTACCGGTAGCGGAAAGTGAGCCGAGCGAGACGCCGTGAAATGCGTTGGTAAAGCTGATTATGTTGTGACGACCGGTTATCTTGCGCGCAAGCTTCAGCGCTGCCTCGTTCGCGTTCGTCCCGGTCGGGCCGGTGAACTGAATCTTGTATTCGAGACCACGCGGCTCCAGAATCTTTCTTTGAAAAGTGGCGATAAAGTCGCGCTTGGCAACAGTTGACATATCCAAGCCATGCAGGATGCCATTGCGATTGACGTAGTCGAGTAGCGCGGTCTTCAGTACCGGATGATTATGGCCATAGTTCAACGACCCCGCTCCGCTAAAGAAATCCAAGTACCGCGTCCCACTTTCATCGAAAATCTCCGCTCCTTCAGCAGAAGCGAACACTGTCGGAAATGACCGACTGTAGCTGCGAACGCTGGACTCAAACTCTGTGAAAATGCTCATACCTTTGCCCCTCACTGTATTCGGTAACGGTATCTGGAAACGGATAAAGTCGCCGGTCCTAGATTTGGACAGGCTCAATGCGAATCAGTTGTTCTTCCTCATGCGGTGTTTGAGGAAAATAACTCTCAGGAAAGAGCTTGCGGTATTCGACCGTCGCCCCACATCGTCTTGCCATGCCCTCGAAAAGCCTGCGTGAAGGCGCATTCGAGGGAGTGCACGTTGCCTCTACTGCCTGGATGCGACCGTGTAGCGTGACAGTCCTCGCTACTAGCTCCGACAATAGTCGTTGCCCCAATCCGTTTCCTTGCTCGGCGGCAGCAACGCCAATCTGCCAGACAAACAGCGTGTCCGGCCTTTCAGGCACCAGGAAGGAGCTGACGAATCCGACAATTTGCTGCCCTGTCCCGCTGGAATCGACACGCTCAGCCACAAGAGTGTACTTCTGAAAATACGTGCACCACAGCAAATACGCGTAACATGAATTCGGATCGAGCGCTGTAATGGACTGAACTAACTGCCATACTTCCGGTGCATCTGAAGTTTGCGCGTTCCGAATCTCGATTTCTTTCATCATAGTAATCGAACGTACGAGGTCTGATCCGTCAACGCTAAAGCTACACTTTTGCATGTTGTCACAATCAATGTTGTAACATGCGCTACTGTTTGTAACGCTCCACGCAACGAATGTAAGAGACTACAGGAGTGTAAGAGAATACAGTGGCTCAAGAGAAAAAAAACGCACCGCCGTCCGAAGAACACGTCTTTTTGCGCATCCTCGAGATGCACGCGACGCTCAGCAGTGCGGTAAACGACTTCTTCAAAGCGCGTGATGTCTCGTACCCCCAGTTTCGCGTTCTACAGGTATTGAGAGCATCCGACTCTCACAACCTCCCTATTCTCAGCATTGCCCACTATCTAGTGACGCGTGAACCTGACATTTCCCGCTTAGTCGACCGTCTCGAAGCAAGCGGGTACGTCAAGCGTACTCGCAGTAGTGAAGATCGGCGAATGGTGCTGGTCGGGCTTACCAAGAAGGGAGAGAAGATTGTTTCGGATACGCTCGATCCGCTAAGACGCTTCTACCGTCGACAGTTCCAACACTTGACGGCGAGTGAACTGAAGCAGCTCGATAAGCTCTTGTTGCGGATAGGCGACACGAACGCTCTTCGTGCGAATTCATAAGGACCTCGAGCAGCCCTGAATCTGCCGGCCACTATCTCCGCCTTCTGCTCTGCTTGAAAATGCTTCGGAAGAACATATTAGGGGAAGTGAGACACGCGGCCAAAGAAACCCCATTCTCCGACGCGAACGCCGGAGAATGGTAAAACCTTGCGCCGAACCGCTTACTCGGTTTCCGATGAGCCCAGCTTCGGTGCCAACGCAGCTTTGTTTCTTGCGTAAGTCATCGCTGTTTCTTTGCTAATCAGTCCGGCGCGGTATCGCGCTTCAAGATGGTCATCGAACATCATCATCCCATCTTTTGCGCTGGTCTGAATCGTGGACTCGAGACGATTCGTCTGTGCTTGGCGTATAAGATTACTCACCGCGGCGTTCGCACAAAGCACTTCATGGACCATCACCCGCCCATTGCCTGACTTCAAGGGAACGAGGGACTGGGAGACTACCGCCCGAAGAGCGCTACCGAGCTGCATCCGTATCAGGTTCTGTTCATCAGTAGGAAAGCTTCCAACTAAGCGATCAACCGATTCTGGCGCGGAACTGGTATGCAAAGTTGCGAACACCAGATGCCCCGTTTCAGCCGCGGTGATGGCAACACGCATCTCTGCGCAGGTGCGAAGTTCTCCTACCATTAAAACGTCCGGATCCTGTCGGAGTGAGTCCACCATGGCATCGGCGAAGTCACGCGTGTGAACAGGGACTTCGCGCTGGGTCACCAGAGAGCGCTCGTGGTGCTCGAATCGATACTCGATTGGTTGTTCGATCGTTACCACGCGAATGCTCGAGGTCCGAAGCAACATATCGAGCAACGAAGCCAAAGTCGTGCTCTTACCCGACCCCGTTGCTCCTGTAATCAAGATCAGACCGTTCCGGCTTTTCGCCGCCTGAATCACGCTCTTAGCAACACCCAGTTCCTCCGGAGTGCAGATCGTGTTGGATATCAAGCGCATCACGATCGAGTGCCCGCGTCGCTCACGACAGATATTGACGCGGAAAGCTCGGCCCTTAAGCTCCAGGCTGAAATTGCAGCTTCCTGTCTGCTGAAGCTCGAGCTGAAACTGTTCCGGTGCCAATCCTCGGACGTATTCCGCCAAGTGTTCAGCGGTAAGCACCGTGGTATCGAGCCGTCGAAGTTCCCCGTGTTTGCGAATCACCGGCGGGACACCGACAGCAAGATGAATATCGCTCGCTTGGCCTTGCACTGCGGCCCGAAGGATCTTGTCAATCATAGGTCCTTGCGTTTCCATCTTCCGGTTCCTTTGAGAAAAAAGACGAGAAAGGTAAAGCAGACACCGCCGAGTAGAAGGCAGACCTGAGAAAGTCGACCAAGCGACTTTCTCAACAATAAATGATCGTAAATCCTTCAATTGGCCGCGTCTCCTGCACAGCAACGCATGCAGGAGAGCGGTTGAGGGGACGGCGAATGCCGTCGCTCAATGCAGAAAGGTAAGGAGCTGACAGTGGTGGTAGCATAGCTTAGACAGGGTGTTTAACCTATAGGTGAAACTCGACTGCCCGAAATCGCAGCGGTAATTCGACGTCGTCAGAAGGTGAACCATCCACATTATGTGATTATGCCGCCCTCTTGCAGTTTCTTCCCCCGGCGGCTACTACTTCTTCTCAGAGAATACGGAGAAATCGAAATGGCCGACCGAGATATCGAAAAGACCTACTCCACTGCCGAGTTCGTTCAAAAGCTTCGTCGTTTCGCCGACTCTCTAGAGTCGGGTAAGAAATTTGAAATTCAAATCGCGGGAGAGAGGGTCTACGTTCCCGTACGAGCTGAGTTCAGCATTGAACATGAACGCGAAGGATCAGAAGAGGAGATAGAATTCCAAATCAAGTGGACGAACGAATAGCTTCTACCGGCTGGAACGGTAGGAGCTCCAAGACTGGTCAGCCACCTACAAGTCCGGCTATCTATACGAGTCCTATCGAGCGGAGCCACTTTGGAGCGGCCCCGGAGGAACCTCCCGTAACCCATGCACAGTCACCTCCGTTGTCTTTCCTTTGAGGCGCTGACCACCGAAGAGTTTCCATGATAGCTGTTTTTGCCGCTGGGACAATTCAAGATAGACCTCGTCAGATACTACCAACGGGCAGCACAGTTCCTTTGCGCTCGCTTCAAGCCGAGCCGCGACGTTTACCGCATCGCCGATAGCAGTGAATTCCAGTCGTTCGGCTGAGCCGATGTTGCCGACAACCACGTCGCCCCGCGAAATTCCGATACCAATTTCAATGGGCGAACTGAGCTGAGCATTCAACTTTTCGACAGCATTCAGCATCGCCACTCCCGCCGCAACCGCGCAGCGGGAAGCCGCCTCCGGGTCATCGAGGCCGAAGACCGCAAGCAGGCCGTCTCCAATGAATTTATCCACCACACCCTGATGGCGGTGAACAATTTTCACCATTTCCGTAAAATACAGGTTGAGCTCGCTGACCACATCCTCTGCTCGATTTCTCTCCACGCGGTCCGTGAAATTTCGAATATCCGAGATGAGGATCGTAAGGTTACGGCGAGTGCCTCCCAGTTCGAGCGCTCGCTCCGGGTCGTCCAGTATTCGCTCAGCCACTTCGGCACTGACGAATTTACCGAAAGTCTCCTTCGCCTGCGTCATCTGTCGCAATCCTCGGATCATCGAATTCGTGTGCTTGGCGATTAATCCAAGCTCATCGCGACTACCGACGGGGACCATGCCGTTCAAGTTCCCCTGGGCTACTTGATCCAACACCTGCTGCTCCATATCGAAAAATAGGCGAAGGTTTCGCGAATAGGAGAAGATCAAATTCATCAGAAGGCAGATCAGAACTCCCCCGACCAAAAACATCTCAAACAGCACCAAGCGTTTCGCTTGCGGCATGTAGTCGGCGGGCTGAGTACTTATCCAGCTCAAATCGTGGAGCAGCATCAAAGACATGACCGTGCCAATTAGCAGCACGCTGCTGAGCGACAGTACGATAAACTTGGTTGTCAGTCGTAGGAACTTCCCCTCCAACACTATCTCCTGCTTCCGTTCGATGGCAGAGAGAAGTAGTTGGTACTCACGGACAATGGAAAGGTCTAATGCCAGGAAAAAGCCAAGCGTCAGACAGCCGAGGCAAAGCTTGATTCCGCTCGCAACGGGGAAATCATACAGCACGGCATTATGGATCGTGACGAGCAAACCCCAGAGCAGGAAAATTCCAAGCTCCACAAAAAACTGGTTGATGGCGCGGTCAAGAGGAGGGACGGAAACGACGAAACGCTTGAGAACGTAGTGTCGAACGATGAGGCAGCCAAGCAAGTAACTTGAAAGGATTGCGGCGACATGGAGGAAGCCGACCCCTTCCAGAAAAGGGCACACCTCGCCGCCGTACACGCTGAGCATCCCGATCGAAAATAGATAGTAGATCGCAGCCCGGCGCTGCAATGGTTCGAGACCCACCACCATCCTGTATAGTGTTACGCCTCACGCGTAACAATCTTAATACTTTTATATTGCTAGGTATATCGCTAGGGGAATAGTCCCGGAACCCACCTTACAGGGCCGCTCACCTGCACGCCATCCCCATAACGGGATTGTCGAAAAACGCTAGTTTTTTACCAATCCCGGCGAGCGCAGCTCGCT
>JAGRAW010000017.1 GCA_020434415.1 Bdellovibrionales bacterium | reverse complement strand
GATCTTGGAGCGATCGTAATTATCGCGTTGTTCTATTCCGGAGCGTTGAGTCTTGAAGCGCTTGGCCTTGCTGCTGCCATGCTGGCCGTGCTGCTGGTGATGAATATCAAGGGCGTTCGCCGAATCTCTGCATATCTGCTGATCGGTGTCGTGCTGTGGGCAAGCGTGCTGAAATCCGGCGTTCATGCCACACTTGCCGGAGTGCTACTCGCATTCTTTATCCCACACCGCCGCGATGAAACCGGACATTCCCCGCTCGAGCAGCTCGAGCACGACTTACACTCGGTTGTCGCCTTCGGCATTTTGCCGCTCTTCGCCTTCGCCAATGCCGGCATCTCCTTTCGGGGGATCACGACCGAAGTTTTTTTCGATCCGGTCGCCCTCGGCATCGCTGCAGGATTGTTTTTCGGCAAGCAGCTAGGCATTTTTTCCGCGGTTTGGGTTGCCGTTCGGCTCGGCTTCTGCCGCTTGGGGCCGGAGCTTCGCTGGTCCTATATCTACGGCGCCTCGTTGCTCTGCGGTATCGGTTTCACCATGAGCTTGTTCATCGGGTCACTGGCATTTCAGCAAGGAGGGCCGGATTACGGCGTCGTTGTCCGCCTCGGGATCATCGTCGGTTCATTGGTCTCGGCTTTGGCAGGATATGTAGTGCTTCATCGCTGTCTTCCTCGCGCAGGAAGGTAGCGCTGACACAAGGGAGCTATGTGCTTTCCACAAGGCTGCTCTGCGGCCCGACCAAGACGGAAAGCGCCCGCTCGTCGAGCTCGAGGAAGATGGGACCGCTGTCGGCAATGATGTCGCCGTCGGCTGACATTATCGCAGCGCCTTCGAGCTGTAGCTGCTTCGCTCGTAGATGCACTACCCGTTCCGCGTCGAGATGCTCTCCCACAAGAAGTTTGGAAGCGAGGACGGCAAGGTCGGCAAGCGAGCTTTCCAAGACGAGAATCACTTCCATGAACCCGTCATCTAGAAGCGCGTTCGGTGCGACCCGTAGACCTCCGGCGGTAGTGGTTCCGTTTGCTACCAGAAAATTGACGATTCGGTAGCCTACCGGGGGGCCCTGGTCGATGCTGATGCACACCTCGTACGACTCCATCTCGCGGAGCTGGTGAGCGGCTTCAGCAAAATAGGCGAACGGTCCCCAGAAGCGCTTGGTGTCGGCATCGACGTTCCGGATCACGCTACCACTCAGGCCGCCGGTTCCCATGTTGAAGAAGCGGTTGCTGCCTTGGTTGGTGCGGTAGCGGATGGTGTCAATTTGGGCAATCGTAGGTTCTTCGAGCATGGCGAGCGCCGCGACCGGGTCTGCTGCAACATCGAGACTACGAGCAAGATCATTGCCCGTGCCAACGGGCAGAATGAGCAGGGGGCAGGAGGGATTTCCCTGAAGGATTCCATTCGCAACAGCGTTCACCGTTCCATCGCCGCCGGCGGCGATAAGCACTTCTGACCGCCTTGCTGCCTCCGCTGCGCAACTTACCAATGCTTCCCAGCTGGAGCACTCGAGCAACTCCAAATCGTTCCGCTGTTCGATGATTTCTCGAGCAGTCGCGGCCTGCGTCGCACTTCCTGCAGAAGGATTCCAAAGCACGGTCGCATGTATGGACATAGCAGTTAAGCGTTGAACTGTTTTGAGAGCAGATTTATTCGTCGATAAGCTCTAAAGGTGACAGGTTCATTCTCATAGCTTGGGGCACCTTTTACAAGCTCCTCTCCTCAGAGCCGCATCGATCTTGATGAACGTCAATTTCGTACGCACTTTAGATACTTGGAAAAGTAGCAGATGCGGAGTGTGGTCGCTATGATGGTGGAGACGGTGAGAAGCAGGGCGCAAGCGTACGACGACCGATGCCGTAAATCACTTCACCGGATGGGCGGGAGCATCGCTACCGGCTTTTACTATTTTCGCTGGAACGCCTGCGACGACGGCACCCGGTGGCACGTCCTCCCGCACTAATGAATGAGCTCCAACGACTGCATGATCACCGATAGTGACGCCATCCAAGATCGTGGCGCGGGTGCCGATCCAGCAGTGCTTGCCGATTCTCACACCGCCTTTGAGCTCCATCGCTCGATCGACCAATACCTTTCCGGTCTCGTCACGCTGATGATTACCAGGACCGATATACACATATGCCGCGATCAGGGTGCTTTCACCGACGTCGACTGTCGTTTCCGAAGCGATGCGGCAGTAGGAGCTGATGTTCGCACCACGCCGAAGGACAATCTCCGCTCCTTTGGCCGCAAGGATGGTGCCGCGGCCGATAAACGCACAGTCTTCAATGGTGATTCGGCCGGGGGAGCGCACATCGAGCACCGCAAATTCATCGATGATGACTTGGTTCCCGACGGTCAGCCGTCCCGGCTGCCGAATAGTGACCTGCTTTCCGATTCTGGTGCCCCGTCCGCAGCGGTTCGCGATAAGCGGGAACAAGGCTGCCCGGCTGCCGAGGCCGAGAAGACCCGGCAGGGGGGCCCCGAAAAGTTGGTACAGCTCGAAGAGGAGCAATCTGCCCCACCCTTGCTCGCCGACCATCAAGCGTCGATATTGCTCGAGCGCATTCTTACCCGGCGCGCCACGTAGCCGCTGCTGTTGAGGAGTTAGCACCACCCGGTCATTTATAGCTTCAGCGTTCCCCGGAGCTTCGGCGCTCGCTTGCTCCTCGGTCGAGAATGGTGTGATAGTAGTCATAATGCCCGTGCAGCCACGCGAATTAACCGCGACAAGACGCCCTGAGTAACGCCTGAGCGGCACTTCCGAAACTCTCGGCACTTCCGCGGCTCTCGGGGCTATCAGCCGGCGGATTTCGCTATCGTGCGTGTGCTATGGCGACGGAAGGTGATCTGCCAAAATCCCATTGTACCACGAAGTAAGAAGTAAAGAGTATACCGAGTCTCTCGTCAAACTAATGAGTAAACTGCCGCTACTTGGGCAATCGCCGCTTCTTGAGCCCTACCGGGGGCCCCTGCTTTCGGAAGATGAGCCACCTCGCGCTCTTAAGACCCTTGCACGAATTGTCGACGAGGACCTTTGTCATCGCTGTGGGAGTTGTGTGGGCATCTGCCCGACGAATGTGCTCGGGCGAGACGAGAATGACTTCCCGATTGTGGAGAATCTCGGCGCCTGCACCGACTGCGATCTCTGCGTGAAGGTGTGCCCCGGCGACGAATTCGAGGTGGCAAGTGTTGCAGCCGAGCAATTCGGCTACGTGCCGGATCTTGGCGATATGCATGGGCATTTCAACAGCGCCTATCTTTCGTTCGCGAGCGATAGCGCACTACGCAAAGATTCCACCAGCGGCGGACTGATTACCGGTCTCCTGCTCCATCTGCTCGAAGCGAACGTGATTGACGGTGCGATCGTCGTCGCCTCGGACGAGCACGACAAGTGGAAGGGGAAGCCGATAGTGGCGCGCTCCCGTGAGGAGTTGTTGGCATCAACCAAATCGAAGTATGCGATCGCGCCGACCAACGCTGTATTCAAGGAAATACGGGCCATGCCCGGGCGCTACGCTTTGGTCGGCTTGCCGTGTCAGATCCACGGTTTCCATAAGGCTGCCGCACTCGATAAGCGCATCAAGGAGCGAGTAGTCGTCACCATCGGACTATTCTGCCACGCCGCCGTCGAGCACGAGCCAATGCAGGAAATCTGGAATACCATCGTTCGCGATGAGCCTAGAACCGGGAAGGTCACCCGATTTATCTCCCGTGTCGGCAAGCACCCGGGGACACCGCATGTGGAGCTGGAAGACGGCACCTTGCGTCCGGTCTATTTTCCGGAAGCGCGAGGGTATCGCCCAAGTTCGATGGAAATCATCAATATCCTTTATCGGCTCTATACCCCGCCGCGCTGCCTGACCTGCTACGATTCGACCTCTGAGTTTGCAGACATTGCGGTGGGCGACCCGTGGATGGCGCCTCCAGCGGACGATATCGATTTCTATGAAGGGTATAGCTTTACGCTTGCTCGTACCGGTGTCGGCGAGCAGATGCTGAAAGCCGCTTCCGACGCAGGTGCCATCGTACTCCGCAAACTCGAGCCGAAGGCAGCCCGAACCTCGAACACGATGATGGGAATCGAGAAGCGCTGGCGCGCATTTCGCATCATCGAGACCCGCCGTCGGCAAGGGAAGGCTGTCCCTGAGTATCACTTCGAGACGCCGAAAGCTTCCGGAAAGCATCTGCTGCTGACCGAACTCAATATGCTTTCGCACGTCTTCTGCTTCGTGAAACGCGGCAGACTGTCGGTGCTGCGGTTCGCATTCTCCCGCTGGGGCTATGCGTTACTGTGGTTGAACCACAAGAAGCGTATCTTCCGAAATTGGCGACGGGACACGGCTGCGCGGGTCTCGCGGCGGGTGACCGGCGCAGAGCACGTCTATGCGGCAGAGCAGAGCAACGAGCCTGCGCTACGGGAGCGCAATGGCTGAGGACTCTCTGCCGCGAGCCGGCAAAACGGATCTCTATCTGCCGCCGTCAATTCCCGAGGCGATGCCGCCGAGTGAGGAGGCCTTGCTGGCGCTGCTTGAACGAGAAGATGGAGACCGCGAGGCGGTGCTCTTCGCGCTTGGCTGTTGGCATGTCCGGCGCGGCGAGTTGGAAGCAGGGATCGCTCGGTTCGAGGAGCTTTATCAGCAAAGCCCGAGCAACGCCGAGATCGCATGCAATCTCGGCTTCGCCTACTTCCTGCATGACGAAGCTGAGCGTGCGTTGACGATGTTCAAAAAAGCGCTCGTGCAAGATTCTTCGCTCGTGCTGCCGCTGAAGCATGCGGCGAAAGCATACCGGGTGCTGGGAAAACGCGACGAAGCGATAGCAGCGCTTGAACGTTTAACGAAAATGGTCACTGACGACGCCGAGGCCTTCGAGTCGCTTGGCGAACTCTACGAGGAAGATGGCTCCGAGTCCCAAGCCATTCGTGCCTACGAACAAGCTTTGAGCGTGGATCCGGGGAGCCATGGTGCACTGCAACGCCTCACCCAGTTCGCGTTCAATCGAGGGTATGCGACTTTCGTCGACGGCAAGTACGACGACGCGTTTCGGATTTGGAGCGCGGCCTACGCACGACATGCTCGCGGCTTTTCCGCAAACCAGCACATTGTGCAAGCGCTCGACCACCTGCGAAGCGAGTTTCGCGCCCAGGGAACGCTGCAGCATTTGCGCGAGAGGTTTTTAGCTACGAAGACGCCGGGTGATTGCTACGAGCTGTTCAGTGCATTGCTCTTCCAAGAGGGGTTGGTGCCCGAACAGTATGTCTCCCGGGACGAATTGGGTCCGGTGCAGGAACGCTGGCGTAGCGCCGGTGAGTCCAGCGATGGGGTGCTTCCATACCCGCACTACCGGTTGGGGGTCGCACAGTGTCTCGCGATGGAGCTTGAAGCAGGGTTGGAATCGTTGCGCCTGGCCCGCGATCACCTCCCTCCGAGCAAGCATCGCCCGCTTCGACTCGACTCGCTGATCCAGTTTGTAAAGGAGTTGATTGGCGCACCGACGGACGAAACAAGCGATGTCGAGCAGGCAAGCGACGCGGAGTGGGAAGCCGCGGGCTTCACCGATCCGTTTCAAAAGCAGGTATGGCGAAAGACCAGGCTCCTGCCGAACGCTGCTCGACAATGGCGTGCGGCAGGTTTCAGCGCACAGGCTGCTGAACGTTGGGCCGCACAAAAGCTCGATGCGCAAACCGCGGAGCTGTGGCGAGGCGCAGGCTTCTCCGAACCTGCTTCGGTGAAGCGGTGGGTGCGAGGGGGGTGTGGGCCGCAGGAGGCAACTGCCTGGAGCGGCGTTGTCGGCGATCGCATCGACCTGGCATTGCAGTGTCGGCAGGCAGGGCTGCTTGACCCATTCGAAGCAAAAGCCTGGCTGGTTCACTTCATGTTTCCGTCCGAGGCGGCTGCGTGGAAAAGCCAGGGATTCTCGCCGGATGAGGCAGCAGATTGGTTGGGGAAAGGAGTGAAGGACCCGTTTCTCGCGCGGCAAGCCGCTGACGGACTCAACTAGCAGGCCGACTCGGGTGCCTGTCTTCCTCAGGGTTCCCATCTACCCCATTCCTCCGGTGTTTGGGGTCACCGGGTGCTTAAGGTCATCCGGTGCTTGAGGTCGATCCCGCCAAAGGGTAGCGGTTTATTGACTTCTGGTTTTTGATGAATAAGATGTGCGTATGGTGCAAAAGGTGCCTCGCATGTCGCGAGTGTTGGTAATCGACGACTCCGATTACGTCCGCAACTTCATGAAGGACGTGCTGACCGATGCCGGCTTCGAAGTAGTCGAAGCTGAAAACGGTACGCAAGGTTTACTTCGTTTCGAACAGTCCAACCCGGACTGTGTATTGCTCGACGTCTTGATGCCGGACATCGACGGATTGGAAGTGCTCAAGCGCATCCGTGCAACTGCGCTCAAGATACCGGTGCTGTTGATGACGGGCGACGACCCGGGGTGGGCTCGCCGTACCTGTGAGTCGTATGGAGCAACCGGCTTCCTCAGCAAGACGCTCTACGCTGACAAGCTCGTGGAAACCGTCGAAGAAGTGATTCTGGACTCCGAGAGCTAGAGCTGATTTATCGATAGGCTCTTCGAGTTCAGCTCACGCCATCAGGAGCGCGTGCTCAGCTAACCGCTCGAGCTGACGTGTCAGGTCGAGCTCCGATCGAAAAGCAATCGACTCGGACGGTGCAAGAGAGGCGTCGGAATGTTGCAGCAGTTGAAGCAATTCCGACACGGATCGTGTGCCGTCAAGAAGCGCAATGAGCTGGCGTTCCAATGGTGTCAGCTCAACGGGTTCGTTCAGGAGATTGATCACCGCTTTGCCGTTTGCTGCCAGGTAACGCGCCAGCTCGGTCGAGCGCGGCGTCGTTCCGATAGCAAAAGCGGTCGGGGAAGGGTCAAGAGAGAGCTCTACGAGTCCCGCGAGATACGCGCGAAGTAAAGTACTCAGCGTTACTTGCCGAGCGGCGCCATCCACTACAGCATCTGAACCGAGCGTGCCTGCTGCGACCTCCAGCAGCTCGCGTCCCTGATAGCCGGTAGGCCAGCGCGCAGCAAGCAATTCTAGAGTGCGAGCGGTCAGCGGATCCCGCACCACAATGCGTCCACCGCCGCGGGAGCAGAAGGCGACTTCGCCGTTTGGCGTCGTACCGAGTGCTCGCAGCGAGCCCGACATGAAAAGTCCTTCCAGCGCTCCGCTGCCAAGCTGACTTGGTAGTGCCACTTCCCGGTGCACAAGCAAGGTGCGACGAAACATTCTGTTGCGCAAGAAATCGACATACTGCTCGGTGCGAATCCGATCAGAGGAAAGCCTGGCAATCCGGCGCTGTGCTTCGGGCCGAAACTCCTGCGGTAGTAATTTCGGCACCTCGGAATCGCAAAGGTATTGGAGGCCGGCTGCGTCGGCAAGTTGCATAAATTCCGAAAAGTAGAACGGCTGATTTACCTCGGAAAGGAAGTCATGAAAGAGATACCAGTCGGGCATCCTTCTGACTTGTTCGAGTTCTGCGCGGAAGAGATCGCCATATGTTTTCAGCGACTCAGTGGCAGACGCTACAAGCGTCAGGATTGCACGTGCCGCGCGACATTTATCGCTCGGGCGTTCGTGGCGCTCGGCGTGATACAGCATCATCTGCCGGATGGTTTCACGAACTCGCCACCCGGGATAGGTGTTGTAGCTGATGTAGGCCACCCCCTGAGGAGAGAGATTGGAGCGGCAGATCTCCAGTATCTTTCGGCGCACCGGCTCGGGCACCCAAGAGAAGATGCCGTGACAAATGATGTAGTCGAAAGTGCCAAACTCTTGTCCGACATCAAGGATACTCATCTGCTCCAGACGAACGTTTGGCAGATTTGCCTGGGCTAACAATGCCTTTCCTTGTTCTATTTGAACACGCGAGAGATCGATGCCGACAAAGGAGCTTTGCGGATATGCGGCGGCTAAACCGAAAAGATTATGGCCACTCGCGCAGCCGAGCTCCAATACTTGAGCTCGCTGCGCCGGTTTCGGGTCCATCCCGAAGAGTCGAGCGATAGCGCCTAAGTGGCTAGGGTGTGTGCGAGCAACGGGCTGGCTGTCGTAGGGAACTTCGTCGTAGGTGGTTGTTACTTCCGAAGCCATGGCGCTTGCTTGCTATACATCGGTGGCGGTCAGTTGCTACGATCAGGCCTGAGTTGCTACTGCCTAGCAGTTAGATGCATCAATCTGGGGAACGACGCGTCGAAAGAGGAATCGTCGCTCTGTGTCGCCTTGGGGCGGACAGGGAAAGTTTGAAAGATTTTAGCGCATTGCGGCGACGCAGCGCTGGGTGAGGTCGGAGGTCGCCAAAGTCGACCCGAGTGTTTTTGCGAGGGAGAAAAAGAATGAACGCGAAACTGTCCGGTAGTCTGTCGCTGGTGTTGCTGAGTGCTGCGCTTGCTTGTGCGGAGGGGAAGAGCGGGACATCCGCACAGCCAACCGACGCTGTCGCCGACCGCTCGGAGCGGGCTAGCGAGGAGCGGGCGGTCGAAGTCGCCCAAAACGGCACTTCAGTTCAAGGCGTTGATTCTGAGGCTGCCGGGATTTCGGGAGAAGACGCCAAGCGCCTTGCCCAGACCCATCTTGCGTTGAAAAAGGTATCGTGGGGGCAACCCCAGGAAGTCGTGGAAAGCGAGAACAAATATCTGGTGCTCTATGAGACACCGGAGCGAGAACTTCGTTTGCTGGGCCAGCGCACCCTGATTGTGGACCGCGAATCGGGTGTAGTGACCTACCAGAAGCGCCGCTAGTGTCCTGTTTCATTGATTCGACGATAGGACGCATTTGACGACAAGGCGCATTCGACTACAAGGTGCAGGGCGCTTCCCGCGGCCGGAGGCCGCGAAGAATAAGACATTTTTGCTAGTGCGGCGAGCTAGAGGTGCTGGATCTATTCAGCGAACTGACGAATCGCCCCACTGGTAGCTTGCGGTAAGAGAGTGCCGGAGGGACAAGAAAATCAAACCGACTTCCCCTACGCCCCTTGCCCGAATCCGCCCCTTCTCGATTGGTTTTCGTCTCACATTCTGGCTTTTTGTCGCTCTTTCGTTCGGTGGGTGTGGCGAGTCGGCAGAGACAGCCGTGCCCAAGCTAATCAAGCAGCTAAGCGCGAAAGACAGCAGCACGCGAAACAAGGCTGCGTACGCGCTTGCGGGTTACGGCGCTGATGCGAAACCGGCCACCCGCGCGCTCATCGCCCGCTTGAAAGACCCGAACATGGGAGTGCGCAGCACCGCCGCCTATGCGCTTCGCAGTATCGGAACTCCCGAGGCAACGAAAGCGCTCGACGCCTACGAGAAGGACCGCGCACCCTGACCTTCTGCTATGGCGCCTGCTTGCTGTTAGGGAGCCTGCTTGCTGTTAGGGAGCCTGCTTGCTGTTAGGGAGCCTGCTTGCTGTTAGGGATACAGTCGGGTGATGGCCCAAGAAGCCCCATCTTTGCGGTATTCGAAGCGGTCGTGCAGTCGAAACTGAGCAGCTTGCCAGAACTCGATCTTGCTGGGGCACAAGCGATAGCCGTTCCAGTGTGCGGGACGCTCAACAGGCCGTCCCTCGAATTGTCGGGTGAATTCCGTAACTCGCTCTTCCAAAGCCTCGCGACTTTCCAAGGGGCGACTTTGTTCGGAAGCCCATGCACCTAGCTGAGAGCCTCGCGGTCTGGAGGCGAAATACTCGTCCGCTTCTGCTGCGGAGACCTGTTCGACCGTGCCCTGAATGCGAACCTGACGTTCGAGCGGATCCCAGTAGAACGTCATCGCAGCGTGGGGTCGGCGCGCCAGAGCTCGTCCCTTGACAGAATTGCTATTCGTGAAGAAGCAAAATCCTCTCTCATCAAATGCTTTCAGTAGTACGATTCGCCCGTCCGGCCGGTCATTTTCGTCGACCGTCGCTAGGCACACCGCATTGGCGTAACGGATGGCTTCGCAGGTCAGCGCTTCATCGAACCAAGCTGCAAACTGCTGAACAGGATTCTGGTCTAGAGCAGTGATTTCCAGTGATGCCACCCGCCACCTCAGTTTGCTTGCAGTTCAGTTTCAGCTGAGCTGTTCGTCTGCGCCTGAAGCTCTCGCAGCACGGGCTCAAGGTGCTGCCACACGTTGTTCGCTACCAGCTTGTAGCCTTCCGGATTCGGATGGATGCCGTCTGCCAAGTTCAAGCCCGGCTCCGCGGCGACACTCTCTAGCAGGAACGGGACGAGGGCGGTCTGCTCTTTCTCAGCGACCCGATGGTACAGCGCTCGGAATTGTTTCGCGTATTCCTCGCCCATGTTGGGGGGGACGAGCATGCCGGCAAGGACAATGCGTATGTTCGGATTTTTCTCTCTCGCGCGCTCGATGATTGCACGGAGATTTTCCTCGGTCGCTGTGAGATTCAAACCCCGAAGACCGTCATTCGCCCCGAGCGCCAGCACCAGGACAGCGACCGGCTGTCGGAGTAACCACGATAATCGGCGTAGTCCTCCCGCGGTAGTGTCCCCGCTGACCCCGGCATTCTGCACAGCGAAGGGTAGATTTGCTTGCTCGATGCGCTGAGCGAGCAAAGCAGGGTATGCTTCCTCCGGCGCAACGCCGTAGCCTGCAGTGAGGCTGTCTCCGAGAAAGAGAATACGCAGAGCGTCTCTTTCGTCGGCGCTAGCTTCTTCGATGGAAGAAAGGAGCCCGGTGCAAACTAGGAGAGTGCCCAATACAAGGATGCAAGGTACGAGGGTGAGAGTCGTCAAAAAGGGAGTTTTCAAGCGGACGACGGCCTTCGAAAGGAAGTGCGACTCCGAGAGTAATTGTCGAGCACGGAAGTACATTTGTTACTGTAGGCAATTGATGATTTGTTCTACCCTACGATAAGCGTCACAGGATGGGAAAAAACACACTACTAAAACTTGAAAAGCTGACAAAGATCTACCGCAGCGGGGACCGCCAATTGGAGGTCCTGCGCGAGGTCGACCTAACGCTCGAAGCAGGAGAGAGCTGTTCGCTCATTGGCCCATCCGGCAGTGGAAAGACTACGCTCCTTGGGCTGTGTGCGGGGCTCGATCGGCCATCCTCCGGGGCTATCGAGTTGCTGGGGGTCGACCTGGTAGCGCTTACCGAAGACCAGCTTGCGGAGCTTCGAAACCGTTCGGTAGGTTTCGTCTTCCAGTCGTTCCAGCTGATTCCGACGCTCACAGCACTGGAAAACGTCATGGTGCCGGCGGAGTTGGCCGGTGAACGTGGGGCAAAGGAGCGTGCGCGCGAGCTGCTTGCTCGGGTAGGACTGGGCGACCGGGAAGACCACTACCCAACGCAACTTTCGGGAGGAGAGCAGCAGCGGGTCGCCATCGCGCGAGCATATCTCAACACGCCGAAGATTCTCTTCGCTGACGAGCCTACCGGGAACCTTGACGAAGCCACAGCCGCTTCAATTCAAGACCTGCTTTTCGAGCTCAATCGCTCGCAGGGCACAGCGCTTCTGATTGCGACGCATAATCTCGAGCTTGCGAAACTGACCACCCGAGCCGTCCGCATGGAAGGAGGTAAGGTGGTCGAGCAACAGTTCAGGCCGTAAGGGTAGTGCAGAATGACGCTTTTTACCGAGCTGGTCTGGAGTGCTCGCATCGCGTGGCGGGATGGACGAAGAAGCCTGCGAGCGCTGCTTCTCTTGGCAGGATCAATCATCGCCGGAGTCGCTGCGCTTACCTCGTTGAGCTCCTTCAAGCAGAACCTGGAAACTGCAATCGACGCCAACTCCAAGCCGCTGCTAGGCGCGGATCTGGCGGTGCATGCCCGAAGGCCGTTTGACGAAGCGACTGAGCAGCTCTTCGAACGAATTGGGGGAGAGCAATCACGCGAGCTGACCTTCGCCTCGATGGCCTATTTCCCCGTTAACGGCGGGAGTCGTCTGGTCCAGGTCGACGCCCTCGAAGGCGAATTCCCTTACTACGGAGAGCTGGAGACAACGCCACCGGAGGCAGCGAAGCGCTTTCGCAAGGACGGCACTGTTCTAGTCGATCGAAGCGTTCTTATCCAATTCGGTGCAAAGCCTGGCGAGACGGTCAAGATTGGTGAGGCGACATTCACCATTGCGGGAGCGCTTGAGAAGGTTCCCGGTGTGATAGATGCTCGCAGCAGCATCGCCCCTCGCATTTTTATGTCGCTCCGACGGCTGCCGGAGACGAAGCTCATCACTCGCGGGAGTAGGGTGCGCTATAAGCAGTATTTCAAGTTCGAGGATGAGGCGAAACTATCTGCCGTTCTCGCAGAATACGAGAACAAGCTTAGGGCATCCGGGCTCGGAGTGGACACGGTCGCGGAGAAGCGTGAGACAATCGGAAAGGTGCTGAAAAACGCCTATTTGTTTCTCGACCTGATTGGATTCATCGCGCTTATTCTTGGCGGACTCGGAGTCGGGAGTGCCGCGCATGTATACATTCGGAAGAAAGTGATGGCGATTAGCGTCTTTCGTTGCCTGGGAGCGAAGACGTGGCAGACTTCGCTCGTGTTTCTATTTCAAATAGGTGCGCTCGGAGGTATCAGCACCCTGATTGGGGCAGGCATCGGCATCTGGGTGCAGCGCTACCTCCCCGAGTTACTTAGTGCGTATCTACCGGTCGATGTCGCTTTCTCAATCGATTGGCCTTCGGTGGCGGAAGCAACCGGAATGTCTTTCGCACTGCTGCTGTTGTTCTCGCTTGGTCCTCTGGCTTCAGTTCGAGCGGTTCCTCCCCTGGCGGCGCTTCGAGTGCATATCGCTGAGCATGTCGAGCGGGATCGCGCCCACTACCTGATTTGGGCGCTAATCGTCGCCTCATCAGCGTTATTTGCGATGCGTCATGGTGGGGATGCGAGAGCAGGAGGTATTTTCACGCTCGTTCTTTTCGGGGCGGCGGCGATCCTGGCGCTGGTTGGCATGGTACTTCGCGCCGGAGTCCGTCGTTTTCTTCCGGAAGAGACGCCTTATGCGCTTCGCCAAGGTCTGGCAAACTTGTACCGTCCCTACAATCAAACTGTTTTGTTGGTAGTCGCCGTCGGTATGGCGATTTTCCTCTCCTTGCTCGTCGTCTTTTCACAGGCGTCGGTGCTGGAGAAGGCGCGGCTGGTATCGAGTGGCGACCGACCTAACATGATCTTGTTCGATATCCAATCCGATCAGCTTCCCCAGATCCGATCCTTTTTGGAAGAACAAGAAGTCGTTCTATACGACTCGGTCCCGATGGTCAGTATGCGTCTTACCGCGGTGAAAGGTCGTTCAACAGCGTCTCTTCGCACCGACCCGGCATCGACAATACCGGGTTGGGTGCTGACCCGCGAGTATCGTTCGACGTATCGAGGCGCGCTGAGCGATACAGAGGAGCTTCGTGCCGGAACGTTTATCGGTCGTGCTTCCCCGGAAACGCCGGTGGTGCCTGTTTCAATCGAGCAGCGTATTGCTGAAGACCTTGCGCTTGGCCTCGGGGATCGATTGACGTTCGATGTCCAAGGCGTGCCGCTGGAAGCTGAAGTTACCAGTATTCGCGAGGTCGATTGGCAACGTTTGCAGCCGAACTTCTTCATGGTGTTTCCTGAAGGAATACTCGAAGATGCGCCGCAGTTTTTCATCGTCGCTGCGAAGGTATCATCCGATGCACATTCGGCTGCAGTGCAGCGCGCGACTGTGAATCGATTCCCCAACGTATCGATCATCGATTTCTCGCTGATGCTTAAAACGTTGGATACTGTTGTCGAGCGGCTGATTCAGGTGGTGCAGTTCATGGGAATGTTCAGCTTGTTGACCGCAGGCGTCGTGCTCTTTGCGGCTGTGACTGCAAGCCGCCGACAGCGAATTCGAGAGAACGCGTTGCTGAAGACACTGGGGGCGAGTTGGCGGACGGTAGTAGCAATCACAGCCTGGGAGTACCTGACACTCGGTGCCATAGCGGCAACCAGCGGCACTGCGCTGGCTGCGGTGTGTGGATGGGTGTTGGCTCGTTTCGCTTTCGAAACGCCTTATGTGACGACTTTTGGTCCGGCCCTGTGGACGGCAGTTGCAGGCATAGTGCTCACGGCTCTCCTTGGGGTAAGCGGGAGTCGCGGCACATACCGAAGGCCCGCGATCGAGGTGCTGCGAGAGGAAGAGTGAGAGTAGAAGTTGTCGTTATTTCTTATTTTTTTGACAACTTCTAATACTTTGCGACGGCGCGTTCTACTTCTTTTGCGAGTTGGCGGTCGTCCCAATACATCGTCTTTTTGATTGCGTCGGTGAAGGGAACGCCCTCTTTTCGGATCAGGTCGTAGACTTCCATCAAGCCGCGCACGCCGCGTTTGTCGACGACAGCGACGAAATACATCGAGGCGCGGGCATAGTCTTCGCCGCTGCCGGTGAAGGTAAAGCGGTCAGGGCTTTGTTGCAGAGCGACTCGCGCCAGTTGGTGTGTCCGTCGGCGAATCTCTGTCGCAGAAATAAGCGAAGAGTATTCGGCGGCGTGCATTTCGAACCATGTGGCGAAGCCTTCAGCCCGCATTCGATCGAACTGAGGTCGGTCGCCGAGCAGATGGTATTCCACGGCGTGTCCCATCTCGTGCACCAGCACCTCGGCAAGTCGTGAGTCCGCCACGCTTGTGACGCTCGAGCGCTCGCCGCCGCAGCCGGCAGCGACCCTCTGACCGACGATATAGATGTTGGCCGGGGGGGTCATCCAACCCGGATGGCAGTTGCTGATCAGCTGTGTGGGGATCTGTGCCTGCGGCAGGTTTGCGTCCATGAACACAATCTGCCAATCGAGGTTCAAGCTTTGGATCGGCGTAGAAAACGCTGCGGTACGAAGAGCCCGACTCACTACTTGCGCGGATTCAGCGGTGGCGCGCAGGGGGTTCTTACCGAAGAGTGTTTCCACGCTTCGCGGCCAGCGTAGTTGAATTCGACCGATGGAGCTCGACATGTCCTCGCGACGAAGGTTGCCTTCGAGCTCGATATCTTGAGGCCGCGCGAGGTGGTTGCTCGGTGCGGCAACCGAAGTGTCGCTGCATTGCGCCTGACTGCGGTATCGGTTGGGGACTTGATGGATGGAGCCAACCTGACGCATCTCTCCGCTGTGCGCGCGGTAGATGCAGGACTGATCCGCTAATGTAAGGCTGGGCAGAGCAAATACAAGTAGCAGAGGCAGAAGGATCCGACGGAGCATGAGTAATCGCCTTCTCTAGGTTTCTAAAGGCGATCGGCTTTGTCACTGAAAAACTTGAATGGTTTCAGGCGACTCTAGCGAAGGCCGTGAAACGTGGCTGCGTCGCGATGGCAGAGTGTCTACGTCGGATCGCCTGAGACAAGATGCTAGGTCGTGCCCTTCCGCGCCCTTCAGGGCGCGGATTGAGGGGTGAAAGAGCGGGGGACTGCTACATCCCGAGTTCGGATCGAATCGAGTCCGCTATTTGCTGCGGTGAGGGGGCGATGTCGATGTGGATTGCTTTGTCTGGACTGGGCTCTTCAAGCGCTGCGAATTGGGAGGGAAGGAGTTTGGGGTTCATGTAATGCCCCTGCCGCGCGTTTAGTCGATCTTGAATCAACTCTTCCGGCCCGCGGAGATAGATGAATTTGACGGGCTTTAGCTCGTGACTGAGCATCTCCCGGTAGTTCTCTTTCAACGCGGAACAAGCGAGAATAGCGTTGAATTCTTCTTGGTGGGCTTGGTTGATGAGGTTACGTAGCGCCTCAAGCCAGGGAAGACGATCTTCGTCGTTCAACGGAATCCCCTTCCGCATTTTCTCCACGTTCTCTTCCGGGTGGAAGTCGTCCGCGTCGTAAAAATGCCAGTTCAGCTCCTGCGCCAAGATCTTACCCACCGTCGTCTTGCCGCAACCGGTCACTCCCATCAGCACGATTACCATGGGGCCAAAGCTCCCTATCTCTTCGCTCGTCTGTACTCGTGCAGCCTGAGGCCGCACCCTGAAAATCATTTGCGTAGCCGTCTGAGACATATTGATATCAAAATTATAGGAAATTAAAACGGCCGTTATATTAGAAGAAACACGATTTCTTAATGAAGAGCAAATGTCAGCAACATAGTGCGCTAAGGGCTCCAAAAGAGTGAGGTTCGCTGGGGCCAATCATCGCCTCTGGGGAGCTTTGGTTGACAATCCGCTCGATAAGCATAAATATTCATTGCGCCCGCAGTGGTTGAATATTTATGCTTGAGCCCCTAGAAAAACAACGCCGACAGCGCGAGTTGGTCACTCTGTTGGAGCGTGAGGAGTTGAGTAGCCAAGGCGAAGTGGTTCGCGCGATGAAGCGTCTAGGCTATGACGTGACACAACCGAGCATCAGTCGAGACTTCAAGGAACTGGGCATCGCGAAGCTCGGCGGTCGGTACCTTGCATTACAATCCCGCAGCGAGGCACCGTTAGCGGCCGTGGCGGATCGTGGAGTAGGCGATGCGATGGTCCGTGAGCTGAAAGTCGCAGGGCCGAACCTGCTGGTGCTTCGAACGCGACCCGGCGCTGCATCGGTTGTAGCGGCGGCAATCGATGCCCACCCCCATCCCGCGGTGCTCGGCACCATCGCGGGAGATGATACAGTGTTTGTCGCTTTGAGCGGAGCTGAAGCGCATTCGGGGGTGAAGAAACATTTTGCGGTGGTCTGGAAACAAGAAGGATTGCAGTAGGAGCGTCGATGGAAAAATCAATCGGTGTCGCGATAGTCGGGGGAACCGGGTACGGGGCCGGAGAACTGCTACGGCTACTCACGGCTCATCCGTCTGCAGAAGTCGCCTCCGTCGTGTCTTCGTCTCTTGCGGGAGAGGAGATCACTCAGGCGCATCCACATCTTGAGGGTTTCTACGGAGGCACTTTCGGTGCCGAGTTCAACGTCGATGATCTTGCGGGCTATCGTCATCGAGTCGCCTTTTTGTGTCTTCCGCACGGTGCCTCCGGAGAGGCCGTCAAAGCGCTTTTTCCGGTGGCGCGTTCCGCGAACGTCAAGCTGATAGATCTTTCGGGCGATCTGCGGCTGAGCGATGCAGAGCAACGACAGAGAAACTATCCCGAGGCCGGGGTTGATGCCGAGTTGCAGGCACACTTCGTCTACGGATTGCCGGAGCTTTTTCGTTCGCAGATAGCTCGGGCGGACGCGATCGCCAACCCCGGCTGTTATCCTACCGCGTGCAGTCTCGCTGTCGCTCCGCTCATGGACTGCGAGATTACCGGTTCGATCGCGTTTGACGCAAAGTCGGGGAGCTCCGGTGCAGGCCGCAATCTTCAGGCCGGATTTCATCATCCGGAGCGTCACGCGAATGTCAACGCGTATAAGGTGCTCTCGCACCGCCACGAGGCTGAGATTCGTCAAGCGCTCGGGGATCCGTCAGGGAGTGTTCTCGCGACCACCTTCGTCCCTCATGTGATTCCTGTTTCACGCGGTATTTATGCGACCGTCCATCTGGAGCTCGAACAGGAGATGACCACCAACGAGCTGCTTCTCCGGTATCAGGAATTTTACCGCGAGAGTCCTTTCGTGCGCGTGCGGACAGACGGCGTTGCGCTGGAAAACGTGGTCGGAAGCAATTTCTGTGATGTCTCGGTTTGGGCGCGAGGTCGGCAAGTGGTGGCCTGTGCCGCGTTGGACAATCTGGTGAAGGGAATGGCCGGGCAAGCCATACAAAATATGAACAGCATCTGCGGACTGCCTGAGACAACTGGTCTGTGGCAGCCTGCGCTCCGGCCGATGTAATTCCGGCTGATAAGGAAAACGTATGGCTTCTGCGCAACCAAGTGCCGACAAGATGGGACACAACAACGCACTGCTCGAAGTGTATTCGCATATCGAGTATCCCTTTACTCTGACGCGAGGCGAAGGAGTGTACGTTTGGGATTCCGAGGGCCAAAAGTATATCGACTTTTACGGAGGGCACTGTGTCTGCTCGCTGGGGCATTCTCCTGAAGTGGTCGTGAGCGCGATTCACGAGCAGTCAAAGCAATTGCTGTTCTATTCGAATCTGGCGCCGCTGGCGGTAAAGGTGCGAGGAGCGGAGAGGTTGATCTCCTTCGCTAGCAATGCCTTCACCAAAGCGTTTTTCTGTAATTCCGGGGCGGAAGCGAACGAGAACGCGTTGAAAATCGCCGTAAAGAAGACCGGTCGCCCGAAGCTGGTCGCGTTCAAAGGAGGCTTCCATGGCCGAACGCTTCTGGCGATGACGGCAACGCACAACCAGAAGTGGCATGAACAGTACCACCATTGGGTCGGAAGCTGCGTGCATCTCACGCCAAATGCCCTTGAAGAGATTGTAGCGGTAGACGAAGAGACGGCCGCAGTCATTTTGGAGCCGATTCAAAGCATTGGCGGCTGCACCGAGTTCGCGGCGGACTTTCTGGCAGCTCTCCGTCGCCGCTGCGATGAAGTCGGAGCGATGCTGATTTTCGACGAAGTGCAGACGGGCATCGGTCGAACAGGCAGCCCCTTCGTGTCCGGTCACTTCGGTGCCCAGCCGGACATGATGACTCTTGCGAAAGGATTGGCCGGCGGATTTCCAATTGGCGCCGTCGCGATGACGGACGCTGTTGCGCAAACCATTGCGCCTGGGGACATCGCGGCCACCTTTGGTGCAGGGCCGCTGGCCATGGCAGCAATGATTGCAACGCTCGATGAGATTGAGCAGCGCGGGTTGGCTCGGCATGCGGTAGCGATGGAGCAGTCAATCAGGGCGAAGCTGACGCTGCCGGAGGTGACGCGTGTCGCCGGGCGGGGGCTACTGCTTGGCGTGGAACTCGATCGCGAGGCAAAGCCGGTGCAGCAGCAGCTGTTCAAAAACGGGATCATCGTGGGAACCAATGCGAACCCGAAGATGATCCACCTACTGCCCCCGCTCACGATCGGGGAAGCTGAAGTCGACGCGCTTCGAGAAGGGCTGATTGAAGTACTGCGCTGATGACGTGGGCGCTGGTCCGGAATTTCGCAAGGTTCGGAAACGGAATGGAGACGGATGTGAGCGGAGAACCGGCAAAGATTTTCCCTGGTTGAGCCTACCGGAAGGATTCAAAAAACATGCAAAAGCAGGGTGAAAAGCAAAAAAGAGTAGCGGAGCTGAGACGACTTATCCTTCTGAGAAAACATTCGACCAACGTCGGGGCGCATCATGTGAGATGGCCCCGACGTGAACAGTACTCAAACTAGCTAACTTCTTATCTCGCGTCCGCTTTCAATAAGGCGGATGGCCTTGCCTCGTAGCGAGTAGAATGCCGCTTCGACGAGGTAGCGCTGCCCGACCGGCGCTTCCGCTTTGGCGCTCCTGATCGCTTCCCACACTTTACGACCAAAACGTTGGAGCTCAGTACCTCCGTCGTCGTTCAGGTCTTGCGGGAAGAGCTCCTGGAGCTCACTGGACTCGAAAAGAGCTCTTAGTCTTTTCGCTTCCCCCATTAGTAAGCAGCAGCCGAGCACTTCATCAACGCTTCTCCCGGAGAAGAGATCTTCTCCGTTGAAGAGGTTTTCTTCCCCGGCAAGGTATTGCAGCTCGCGAATGAGGTCATCAACGCGGTCCACCAAATCGGGGGCTGACTCGAGATCCGATGCAATCACAGACTTCCTTTCCTACAAAAGCATAACCATGTTCACCGAGAGGCTGTTAGTATCCGACTAACAGAAGTCCTCACTCCCGGCGTCTACGGCTATGCGGTCATAAGCCTGCTCCACAGCCGTTTGATGTGCTGCGGACGAGGCTTATGACCATTGTCGGAAAAGAAGTGTTGGAAAAGAAATAGTTCTGAAAAACCTTCGATTAACCGTTTTCGTCTCAGCGTCCGTATCCCGCGAAGCTGCACTCCCCGAATTACGGAACCGACGATCGTCTACCCCAAAAAACTACATAAATAGCCGGTAATTGTTATAGCAGTTGCTGGAAGTGAGGTCAATGTTCCGGAATTACAATAGATTTTTTCTATTCTGCTATTGGTTCAATCGATTGATTCGCAGCGGCTGCTTAGCGCTTCGATACTGATTGGCCTTAACTGCAGCCGATGCTTCCCGGCGGCGACAGCCGCTATCTGACTGGTTGAAATAACTCATATAATTTGCGGGCAAGGTCGCACTACAATCCAATCTTTTACGACACCCGGTGATCCGTCTCCGCAATAACGTAAGTATCGGAAACCAGAACGCGGGAACCTGAGATGAAACAGCCCAGAACGACTTTGGGAGTGATGATCTTGCTCGCGGTTTGCTGTGTGCCCGGGTGTGCTACCGGCGGCGGAGGAGGGGGGGATGAGCAAAGTTCATCCTCTGAGAGCAGTTCCAGTGTCAGTCCTACCGCAAGCACAGGTCGAGTGCTGATCTGCGATACGCCGGAGCCGGACACCGGCACGATGAACTTTCTGGCATCGGAGTTTGCCGCTTTCGGACGAGCAAGTCGCAGTCAACAAACCTCGGGGTCGAGCCGGATCGCGACTGTGCCGGTATACTTTCATGTCATCAGCAAGGGATCGAGTTTTGCGGACGGAGAGGTTCCCGATGCCATGCTGGTCGAGCAGGTCGATATCTTGAACCGAGCCTACAGTGGAGAAACCGGCGGCTTGCGAACACCGTTTCGCTTCGAGCTGGCAGGAATAAATCGCGTCAGAAACGCCAACTGGCATGTAATGTCTCCCGGATCAGAATCCGAGCTGGAAGCTAAACAGGAACTCAGGATCGGCGGCGCCGACGCGCTCAACATCTTCCTGGTCGATATCGTTCCCGGCGGAGGTATCGAGGGAAAAATCCTCGGCTATGCATCGTTACCGGTGTTCTACGGTCTGATCGCTCCGTTCGACGGCATCGTCATCAACTTCAATGCGCTCCCGGGAGGTCCACTCGCTCACTACAACACGGGTCATGTCACCGTACACGAGGTGGGACACTGGCTAGGCCTGCTCCATACTTTCCAAGGCGAGTGCGACGGCTTCTTTAACGACCTGGTGCTCGACACACCCGCCGAAAAAACCCCCGGACAGGGAGATTTCTGCCCCCTCGGCCGCGACACCTGCCCCGGCGAAGGCGTAGACCCGATTCACAACCACATGACCTACACCGCCGACGAGTGCCGCACCGAATTCACCCAGGGGCAGGTGGACTTCATGATTTTCAACAGCACAGTATTCCGAAATCTGTTCTTGTAGCCCCCCGACGACCCCAGCCTGTCCGGTGCTGCCTAGTTGCTGCCTGGTGCCTGGTGCTGGTGCCAGGCACCAGGCAGCAACTTTAACAAGATTAAAGCTGGGCGACATAAATCGTGAGAGATTCAGTGAAATTCCTGCGGGGCTTTCAGTGGTTTAAACTACTGCCTAGGTGCCTGGCACCTCCGGGGAGGGAAAAAGGGGCTGACGCCCCTTGTGGGTGCTAGTGGGAGGTGCGGGTGAAGTCATCGACTTCCTGCTCGGCGCGGTCTTTGCCGATGCCGTAGCGTTCTTGGATTTTGCCCACGAGCTGGTCGCGTTTGCCTTCGATGACGTCCAGGTCATCCTTGGTTAGTTTGCCCCACTTTTCCTGCACTTTGCCGCTCATTTGCTTCCAGTTACCTTCGATCCTGTCCCAATTCATAAGCGCTCTCCTCGTTAATTAGATAATCAAGGCGCTCCTTGCGAGGCGCCTTTTTCACCTACGGTGAAAACCAAATTGTAGACAAGAATGGCCAGGTTTCGAATGAGCGCAGTCATGCGCTCGTCACCTTACCCGGCGTTGTGGAGAAGCAGTGCGAGGATTGCCTTCTGAGCGTGCAGGCGATTCTCGGCTTGATCGAAAACTACCGACTGCGGTGAATCCATCACGGAATCGTCTACCTCCTCTCCTCGATGCGCGGGTAGACAGTGCATGAAGATGGCATCTTTGGCTGCTCGCTTCAGTAGCGCTTCGGTGACGGTGTAGCCTTCGAAGGCGCGAAGCCGCTTCAATACTTGGTCCTCCTGACCCATGGAAGTCCAGACATCGGTGTAGAGTACATCGGCGCCGACCACCGCAGCCTCCGGATCGTTGATGATCTCGTACGGCGCAACGGTTGTTCTCACCGTCGGCTCGTATCCTTCGGGACAGGAGACGACCATGCGCATGCCGGTTCTCTGCGCAAGATAGATCAACGAGTTGCAAACATTGTTGCCGTCGCCGATATAGCAGAGCGTCAGTTCTTCAAGTCGCCCCTTATGCTCGGCAATCGTCAGCATATCCGAGACTGCCTGGCAGGGGTGGAAAAGATCCGAGAGGCCATTTATGACGGGGACCGTTGCATACCGGGCAAATTCGACAATGTCGGTATGACGGACTACCCGCATCATTACGCCGTCTCCGTAGCGCGACAAAACTTTTGCGACATCGGCAATTGATTCACGCTTACCCATCTGGATCTCGTCCGGGCGGAGAATTACCGCGTTGCCGCCGAGTTGAAGCATGCCGACTTCAAACGACACCCGGGTTCGATTCGAAGGCTTCTCGAAGATCATGATCAGCGTCTTGCCGTTGAGCAACGGCTGCGCCTCGCCCCGTTTGGTCTTCGCTTTCAGCTCCTGCGCGGTTTCAAGAATCTGAGCGACCTGCTGAGCGGTAACATCCGCAAGGGTAAGGAAATGGCTGCCAAACATCGCTACCCTCCTCGCTTGGTGTAGGAGAGCTTGGTTCCGATACCGACGTCGGTGAACAGCTCCAGCAGCACGGGATGCTCAATCTTGCCATTGATGATATGGACGTGTTCCACCTTATCGCGAATCGCTCGAATGCAGCACTCCAGCTTTGGTTTCATTCCTCCTTGTATCTCCGGATGATTGAGGAGGCGTTCTGCCTCTTGCAGATCAAGCTCGGAGAGCAGGGACCCTTCGACCGTGATACCGTCGACATCGGTGAGATAAATTAGCTTCAGGGCGTTGAGCGCGGAAGCAACACTTGCGGCTGCATAATCAGCGTTAAGGTTGAGCGTCTCTCCTTCAAGGCTTTCGCCCACGGAGGAGATAACGGGCACGTACCCGCGCTCACTAAGCGTTTGGACCAGGGAGACGTCAGCAGTCTCGATTTCACCGACGAAGCCTAGATCCTCGTTGTTCTTCGAGCGTATTTTCCTTGCGGTGAACAAACTCGCATCTTTTCCGGAAAGGCCGACTGCTTTTGCACCGCTGCGGTTGATTAGCGACACGATTTCACTGTTCACCTTTCCGGAGAGGACCATCTCCGTAATCTCCATCGTCTCCATGTCGGTGACGCGTAGACCATCGATGAACACCGGCTCTTTGCCGAGCTTTTGCATCCACGAAGAAATCTCTTTCCCGCCCCCGTGCACGATGATCGGGTGAATGCCGACAAACTTTAGCAGAGCGATGTCTGCGGCAAAAATCTCCTTCAACTTTTGGTCGAACATGACCGATCCGCCGTATTTGATAACTGCAGTCTTGCCATGGAAGCGCTTGATATAGGGAAGCGCTTCGACCAAAATTTTTGCCTTTTCGATTTTTTGCTGGATCATGGCGGATGAGCAAGCCTCGCTAGCTATAGTCGACATTGATGTCGACATATCGTTTGGTCAAATCGCAGCCCCACGCCACCGCGTCGGCGGCACCAAGGTTGAGGTCGGCGGTGATAATGACTTCCGGTCCGGCAAGCTCCTTCCGCACACGTTCTCGGGCTTGAGGCAGCGGCGCACCCTGACGAAACACCTGCTCGTTGCCGAAGAAAAGATCGACTCGGTCCGGGTCGACGGTCACCGATGGGTCTTTGCCGACGGCCATGGCGATTCGGCCCCAATTCGGGTCACCGCCGTGCACCGCCGTTTTCACTAACGGGGAATTGACGATATTGAGAGCGATTCGGCGTGCTTCAGGCAGGGTCGTCGCGTTGCGCACCCGAACCTCGATCAGCTTCTCGGCGCCTTCACCGTCGCGCGCAATCATCTTCGCCAGCTCAACGCATGCTTCAGTGACGAGTGCTGCGAGCGGCGCGCGGATATCCAATCTGTCGAAGGACAGCACTTGATTGCCGGTCGCGAACAGCAAGGCCATGTCGCTTGTGGAGGTGTCCGAATCCACCGACACCATATTGAAACTCGCATCACAAGCTTCGGCGAAGAGCTCCTGCAGAAGCTCCTGCGGAACCGGGACGCTCAGAGCAAGGTAGGCGAGCATCGTCCCCATGTTGGGCGCGATCATGCCCGAGCCTTTGGCCATTCCAGCAATTGCGACCGAAGTGCCGCCGATTTGCCGCTCGAGGAAAACCTCCTTCCGCACCAGGTCGGTCGTCATTATCGCTTCCGCAGCGCCCACGCCGTCTTGCGCGCGGGGTTGACGGAGTAAAGAGTCGAGCCCTGTAAGCAGCGTCTCCATCGGAAGCTGCACGCCGATAATCCCCGTAGATGCGACTGCTACTTGCTCCGGCTCGAGTGCAAGCAGG
>JAGRAW010000179.1 GCA_020434415.1 Bdellovibrionales bacterium | reverse complement strand
AAGACCGGAAAGGGAAAGGCCGCTGCCGACGACTTTCTCATGTTGATCGGGTCGAATCAGAATGTTGATACGCTTGTATTTTTCGTCCACCGTACGTCCTCGAAAGAACCGACTCTTGCCTTCTCAGAGCTACAATCGACTGTAGCAGCAGTGCTCTCATGGAGCCATTGCTCCTTGCTTCCGATGAGCTTCAGGCCGCTCGGCGCCGCTTACCTGGGACACCTGACGCGAGCGCTTCTCGACGGATCGCGGAGCAGCAATTCCCCACGCCTTGAGTCGGATACCAAGGCCGGATTTGTGGGCTGAACTAGCTGCCGTATGCTATAGGAGCGTCTGCTGAGTACAGGATGCGCGATGTCGCCCAATAGCATCAGCAAACGTCATCTGCCGGAGCAGCGTCCTTGACCTGCGACCGGACTTCCCGTGGATAAGGAGCCATGCAGACTGTAGGTTCGCGTATACTTTTATTTGCCGGAGCTTTTTTGGCATACGCCGTTCTCAATAACGAAGAGGGCTTGCAGTGGGTAAGCGGGGCGTTCGCTTTATTTGGATTGGGACTTATGATTTTCGGACCGAAGCGATAACCCGCCAAACTTCAGGGCACTACGCAGGCAAACCACTTCAGATGTGCGAGAAATCCGGGATTACCTAGGATTCACAGGAGTACCTAGGACTAAGGGCAACAGGAGGATTCAGGGGTCACAGGGACTTTGAGTGAAACGGACCTTGGCCCAATGAAAAGGCCCTGGGCACGGCTCGTTCATCGGAGTGCTAGATATCGGACTGTTAGCTGAGGGCGCGAACTTTTCGCGGCCCGAAGGCCGCGAAAAGGAAATCCCATCAGGGAGTCTTCGGAAAGTTTTCCACTACTTCTTCTTCATCGGGCATTCGCCGGAGGCCTTCTTCGGGCACTCTGCGCCGCACTTTCCTTCGCCACACTTCGCTTCCCCGCATTTCTTGTCACCGCACTTTGCATCGCAACTGCGAGCACAGGTTGCAGAGTCTTTGCCGTCAGGTCCTGCCGCTCCACGGCATGAACATCCGGTGACGAAGGTAAGTGCGGCGATAAGCAGAAAGGCGTGGGCGACGTTACGAAACGTGGTCAGTTTCTCCAGCATGATCTTCTCCGATTGCACCGGCAATTAGCCGTTGTTGTTCACAAATGAAAAGTCTCTGTCCATCACGGTCTTTCGACCATCGCTCTTGGCATTCTCGATTGCTTTATCACAAAGCGAACGAACAATACCCGAGAGTGCGGGTGCGACATTCCCCGCCGTATTCATCTCGCCGTTTTCTTTAATGTAGTTCTTCAACTTTGAGACTACGACAAGGACATCATCATTACTCATTTTATTCCTCCGCAATAATCTTGAGCGCACAGTGCTTTGTCGACCTGCCAGACCAGGCACCGGTTCACAGCCGAGCGCCGGGACGAACTATACCGCTTCGGTACACGGAAACGCAACAAAACGCTCCTCGCTACAAGAGTCGTGCGAGAAAAAAGAAAGAGGAAATGCAAGGGGATAGGTCCAGAGCGTTTCCTGAGTAAATATGCTAGGAGACGGTCAGGATAGTCGTGAGCAATCGTCGGCGGAGTTCTTCTGTCGCTCCGCGATCGCTTTGCGTAGTCCGAGCGACAAGCCAATCGGCAATATACTGGACGAGTATTCGGTCCTCCGCCTCCGGCATGCGCTCTCCAAGCACAAGTTGCAGAGCCTTGAAGATGTGTTCCTTCGAGTCCAGAGCAGCTTCACCGCCGGACCCGAGTCCAAGCTCCAACGTCGCCAAATGTTGAGCGGCGCTGGCTAGCGCCTTGGACACAGCATCCAGGTTTGAGGCAAGCAATCCGCGGTTGCGCTGTTTCTCCGATGCAACATAGTCCTCGTGTACTGCGCTGAGCACTTCCTTGATGAGGTGTCGTTTCGTGCAACCGGCGTCAACCACTCGATGAACTCCTGCATCATAGAGTCGCTGTAGACGCTCCCGATCGGCTTCCGAGGGCTCGGCCCCCACCACGGCGATAAAAGCACACGCCTCACCTCCTACAGCAGTTCGTCCCAAGCGAACGAAATCAACAGCCTTCTCCAGTGCCACAGATGTGCCAATGACACAGGCATCGGCGGTTCGCTCGGCAAGCACGGCCAATCCATGACGAAAGGACTGAGCTTCGACAATGTGCATGAAGAGATTGGCCCCTCGTAGCTCCTTCACCAGCTGCTTACGAGAGCCGAAACTGGAATCAAGCACTACCGTTTTCTGATAGACGGGAAATTGAGCGAGTGCACTGTACATCGGATAGCCATGCTCCTTAATAAGGCTGCAGCTGGTGGAATCCACCATGCAAACGCCGGTCCAAGTGACAATTCCGTGTTTCTCGACGCTTAGCGGCGCGGCGAATGACAAAACTTGTCACTTCCGGCGATGACGAAATTTTGTAGACCGAAAATGCTGCGTCGAAGACAGGGCGACAGAGCGTCCCGTAGCTATCAAAAGCGCTCCATCTACAACCAGAACGAGGCACACACGATTTGCACAAGGGTTACGGAAGGTGGCGTTCGCTTCAGACGCACTCGTGATCGAATCTGCTCGAAGAAGAAGGAAGTCGTATCTGTGCTGCGGAGCCTGCGGAACGACTTGAGCTACTGCTGAACCGTCAAACGCCTGAGCGCCACTTGAGCGGCAGGGTAGCCGGGACTTATTTGAAGCACGTCCTGGTAGTGCTGAATGGCCTGAGACGGATCCTCTGTTCTTTCGAACGCTCGGGCGAGGTTGAACCGCGCTTCGAGATACCGAGGATCCAGTCGCAAGGCTTCCTGGAAGGCACCGATTGCCTCATCGAACTTGCCGAGGTTCGCATACGCTGTCCCAAGATTGAAATGTGCTCTCGGATTCTCCGGCCTCAGGCGTATCGCATCTCCGAGTGCCACGAGCGCTTCCTTGAATCGGCCAAGGTTATTTAAAGCCCAGCCGAGATTATTTTGAGCAACCGCATTTTCCGGCTCGAGCGCCAGGACTGCCTGAAACGTCTCCGCGGCTTCCGCGTACTTACCCATCTGCATCGCGTTGACGCCCAATTGCAAGCGGGCCGCCTTGAAGTTCGCATTTCGACGTAATGCTTCGTTGTAGGCTACATCCGCTTCGGCTAGTTTGCCGATCGTCCGGTATGCCTCACCGAGACTGAAATGCACTGCCGCATTGTTCGGGTTCAGTTGCGCTCCTTTCTCCAGATGAGGCAGTGCTTCCTGCGTGCGCCCAAGTTGCAGATAGGCAATCCCAAGAAATGTATGCGCTTGTGCATGATTCTCATCAATTCGAATAGCATCCAGAAACTCCCTGACCGCCTCGTACACCAAACCCAGCTTGTTGAAAGCGATCCCAAGACGGTAGTGAGCCGCAGCGTTGCGAGAGTCGAGTCGAATCGCTTCTCGTAAATGCGGAAGGGCGAGATCATAACGTCCGAGCTTCTCATAGGCATAGGCGATATTGTTCCGTGCGTTCAGATTTTCCGGATCGAGGCGAATAGCCTCTTTTAGCGCCGTAACTGCCTCCTCGGCTTGCCCAAGCATCAATAGATTGTATCCCATCTCGTAAAATGCAGCGCGATGATCGGGATCAATCGCGACTGCAAGACGGAATTGATCGATTGCCGTGCCGGCTTGCCCAAGGCGCTGCAAGAAAGTGCCATAGGTTGCGTGTGCATCGGCATCCTCGGGATAACGCTCTACCGTCTTCCGCAGTAGATCCAACGCCTCGCCATGCTTAGTCGCTTCCCATAACTCCTCAGCTTTGATGCGCGCGCTGTCGACAGGTCCGGTTTGCATGACGTCACGCGCCACGGTGATGAGGCGTGGCGCATCGTTGCCTGACTGAACCTGGAGCGACACGCTAGAACCTCGCGGTCCCCGTAGCTGATCCACCACTCCGGCCGAGTCATCAGGCTGCACCGAGCTACCCGACACGGCTAGCAGCGTGTCCCCCTCCCGAATGCCCGCACGCTCAGCGGGCGAACGGGGCATCACACCGAGTACAACGATGCGATTCTCGAGTGTCGCAATTTGCATCCCGATACCTACGAATTCAGCCGGCGCGGCTTGCTCGCGCGTTCCACGCTCGAACAGGCTGACAGCAGAGAGAACGAGTCCACCGACCGCGACCGACCATGCGGCAGCCTTTCGGACGCGCTTGCTCAGAGACGGAGCGGTGGCGAAGGCATGCTCATCCGGCACGTGTTGTGGCTCAGCGCTGACCGCAACTACGGTGTCGCGACCAAGCTGAATGTCATCGTCTCCAAGATCCGGGAAGGCCACCACCTGCCCGGCGGCTGCCGCCTCGAGAGCCTCGATGAATGCAGCGGTCGTCGGCGGTCTATTGTCCGGCTTCTTCTGCAACGCCCGCATGACTACCGTTTCGACGTCCAGCGGAACTCGGAGCGCCGGTTGCTTTTGCAGCATCGGTATAGGCGCTTCATTCACATGCTTCATGATAAGCTGCATCAGCGATTCGCAGTCGAACGGCGGGCTGCCGGTGAGAAGCTCATACGCGATGATGCCCAAGGCGTAGACGTCAGTGCGCGCATCGGTTGGATGCCCGAGGACTTGCTCGGGCGCCATGTAGTGCGGAGTGCCGATAATGCGGCCGGTCTTGGTGACCGTCGATACCTGGCCTTGCTCGCTCCCCAGCACCTTGGCGATCCCGAAGTCGAGTACCGTCGCCCATTCTTGATCCTCCTTACGTAGGGAGATCATTATGTTATCGGGCTTCAAATCCCGATGCACGATGCCCAGCGCATGCGCTTCCGTCAGGGCACCGCATACTTGTCGAAGTAAGACGAGCACCCGAGGCAACTTGAGAGCTCCCTCCTCGTCCAGTACCTCCTTGAGGCTGCGCCCTTCGATGAACTGCATGACGAGATAGGCCTGTTCACCGAAAATACCAAAATCGTAAATGGTGATCGCGTTGGGATGGTCGATACGACTCGCTAATCGCGCCTCTCGTTGAAAGCGACGGAGGAACTGTTCTTCTTCTACTCCCTCAGCCAGATGGCGATGCAGAACCTTGACGGCAACGGTTCGATTCATCAACGCGTGTTCTGCGCGGTAGACGGCTCCCATACCACCGCCGCTCAACCGCTCAAGGATTCGGTATTTCCCGTCTATGACTTCGCCGAGGAGCGGATCGAGTTTGTGCCGCGCTCCGCCAACGATCTCACCGCAGCTTGAGCAAACTCGCTCCGCAGGCGCCAAGAGTGCGCCACAGCTCCGACACGCCGTACTGTCTCCTTTTCGGCTCCCTTCAGTCATGGAATCCCTCGCAGCACTGCCCTGCCGCGGCTCCCGGGAAAAGCCCCTCTGAGGAGATTATGAGCCGGCAGTCCCCCACTTGGTGGCTATAATGCTACGGCCGAGCGGAACGCTCATTCGAACGGAGCCGGGGGGGTACGTCAAAAGGGCAGAAGACCTCCTGACACCCTCCGGAACCTGCCAGAGGATCATGCTTTGAGGTTCGGCAGGCATGGTATATACTGGTATATACCATGTTTCTGTTAAAGCTCACCCATACCCTCGACCGGCACCAAGTCTCATACGCCCTCGTTGGCGGGTATGCAGTCGCTCTTCATGGGGCAGTTCGCGGTACAATTGATATCGATATCGTCATTTCGCACACGCTCCAAAACTTCGTCGCAGTGGAGCGTGCCCTCGCCAGTATCGGCCTCGCTCCGCGCCTTCCGGTGAAGGCGGCAGAAGTCTTCAACTTTCGCGAAGAGTATATCGAGAAGCGCAACCTGACCGCATGGTCATTCGTGAACCCTGCCGACCCTTCTCAGATTGTCGATGTTATCATCACCCGTGACTTGTCCAGGATGGAAACCGTTCGAAAGAAAGTAAAAAACTCTTTCGTGAGGATAATCGCCATCGAAGACCTACTCGAAATGAAACGCGCTTCCGGCAGACCGCAAGACCTGGCCGATATCGCCGCGTTGGAACAACTTCAATGAAAGCAGTGCAGCATTTCACAAAAGAGTATCTCGAGTCGTGCAAGTCGCTCAACGCCTCCCAAATTGCGACGTTCTTGGAAGACTTCCGAGAACTCCACCGCGATCCGGGGAAGTCGAAGCTGGTAAGCATCAAGATTCCCGAACGCTTACTCACTTGCTTCCGTCAACGTGCCGAACTACTAGGCGTTCCCTATCAGACCCAGATAAAGATCTTGATGAGCGAATGGCTCGAAGGCCAGAGAGCGACAGACTCTCAATCGTAGCCTGAAGCGGCTGATCAAGGACCGGGGGGAACAGCGAAAAGATTGCTCCGGCTGCTACAGCAAAGTCTGCGCGACTCACACCAGAAAGTGTAGCAGACTATCTATCGTCCTTCGAAACTCGAGCGCCGAGCGAAAACGGGATTTGGGATCGACGGCGAGCGCCCGATCAAAGAGGGCATGGAAGGCTGGAACGAGATCTCGCGACAGAGTCGTTGGCATCGGAGTCGTGCCCAGTCGCTTCGCCTCGAGTTGGGCTCCTACCGTTCCGACAAAGGGACACATCCCGGCTAGCAGCTCGTAGAGAATACTGCCGATAGCGTACAAGTCGCCTGCGACGGAGCACGCGCCCCCCTGTAATATCTCGGGTGCAAGATAGTCGATCGGATATCCCGCCCACCTCGACCGCCCCTCGCGTGTCCGCATTCGCGGTGCTCGCAAGCCTCCGATCTTTACCACCTGCTCCCTGGTGAAAAAGAGCGTCTCCGGTCTAACATCACCGTGGGAGATCCCTGCTTGGTGGATTGCCTCCAGTCCCCGTAGCGCCTGATGAAGTATCGCAAGTCCCTCTGCCGCCTGAAGCGGGCCGTTGACATCGATGTAGTCCCGAAGGCTCCCGCCCTCGGCATACTCCATTGCCAAATAGCAACACCGGTCATTCTCATGAAAGTTGCGGAAGCCCACCACGTGGTCATGCTTTGACGCTTGCAACAGCCTCGCTTCCTGCCGCAAGCACTCAGTGAGTTGTCGTTCATATTTTGGGTCACAATCGATCACCTTCAAGGCGACGGTGTCCTGAGTTGACGCAACCGGACGCCGACAACGCGCCTTATACAACAGGGTGTGCCTATCGCGAGCAATGGTAGAGATGATTTGATACTCGGGAAACGCAGGCGCACTCCCGGCTTCACGAAAGGAGTAGTGAACGGTCGCTGAATCGAAGTGCATATACCGAGCCCAGTATACATTTCGGTTTTTAAATCACCTTCCATGGGCCGACGAGATATTTCGTGTTACGCGGAACGGCTGACACGGCATGAAAGCCGTCGGAGCAGAAGCGAAGAATGATATCGAGGACTGAGGGTTGTGAGGTACCTCGCTGAGGCAGCGCCCCTTTCCGAGGAGCAAGATCCTCCGCTTCTGCTCCGACGCCTCCCGTGCCGGCGTCCGGCTGCAACGTACGACGACTTCCCTAGCTGCCCTCCTGCGCATTTACCAGCGTCCATCCTTGCAACCACCCAACCGCCTCTACCGCTGGCCTAGTCATCGGCCGTCGAACCAGCCCAGGATACGACAGATCCGAACTTCATACGTAACGCCTGCGGTACTTGCCAGCCGTGCTCTTTCTCACAGGTGCTGTCTCAGGCTCACGGGTGCTGTCTCAGGCAGCTGCAGCACTCGCTTAACCCACTCCCGTGTGCGGAGAAGCACAGTCGAGCCGTGCCCTGAAGTCTCGCTTTTCCCCGTAATGACAGTATACTGCAGCAAAAGTCTTACGGCGGTAGCAGGAAGTATGATGAAGATGCATGCAAGGACGGGAGGCGACGCACGGTCTAGGGATTGGGCTCGGCAGACGACGAAAAGAGAGGATGTTGCTGCAGCCCATAGTCAGCACCCGCGTAGCAGATTGTTGAAAAAGACCCTCCATGGTCCTTTTCAGGTCGTGCAAGCAAAAAC
>JAGRAW010000178.1 GCA_020434415.1 Bdellovibrionales bacterium | reverse complement strand
AGGCTGTGCCCCAAAGCCCACAATTCTCATTCCGAGCCATACCATGATACAACCCCTGAGCTGTAAGGAGTTTAGACGGGTCACATCGAAGGAATGCTCATGCCGGCGCGAAGCTACTTCCACTATCTTCTTTTCGCTTTTTTCTTTCTGGCGCTTTGCTCCGAGAGCGCAAGCGCTGAATTTCCGACGCTAAACGGCTGCACTCCTTCGCAGGCGACGTTCCGTTCCAGCGATCCGGCGGACGATTTCGGAAAGAACAACCCGATATCGGCGATAAGCACCATCACGGTGAACGGACTGCCGGACCAGATTCTTGATATCGACGTCTCGGTCGAACTTACGCACCCTCGTTCGGGGGACGTCCTTCTCACGCTCAGCCACCCCGGTAGTACCAACGTCACGCTGACTTCGAAGAATGGCGGCACGACCGCAAATCTGTTCCAGAAAATCACTTTCGACGATCAAGCGGACCGACCGTTGCGAGAAGTGGTGTTTGAAGGAGCAAGCCCCCAAAGCCTGGTGACACCGGAGGAACCGCTCGATAGCTTCTTTGGTCTGGCGCCAAACGGCACCTGGACTCTCCAGGCCTTCGATGTTGATGGCCTCGCGACAGGCACGCTCCAAGCCTGGGAGATACGAGTTACAACCTGCGACCCGACACGAATGTCGATTGGCGGCGTCGGTCAAAATTTCCCGCCACCGGGAGTTCCGATCCAAGACGACGGCGTTTCAGTGACCAGAAGAGACCTGACGGTGCAGCCGAGTCCGGAAGCGAGCAACGGCACCCTGTGTGGAGTGGAGCTCAGGACCGGCCTTTCTCATCCGGATTTCGAGGATCTCACCATCACGCTCACCTCACCGCGCGGCACGGTTGCCACCGTGACTGATACAAACCGCATTCACGAAGCGAACGGCCTAAATGCAATCTGGCGATCGACAGCCGATCTTCCGGTAACAGACGCCTTTTCTCCCGGTCTGACGAGAACCGCCCTCTCGCCGGAGGAGTCGTTCGCGATTTTTTACGGTGAGCATGCAGCGGGCACCTGGACCTTGGCGTTGCGCGATAATCGGCCAAACGGCAAGAGTGGCTCGCTTTCCGCCTTCTCTTTGCAGTTTGCAATTTGTGGCTTCGAACCTATTTTCGAAAACCAGTCCCTTCCGGCGATACAGGAAACGGCCCCAATCGGTTCCGTGGTCGGCACTCTTGCGGCTCAAGAGGTTTTCAACTTCGGTAAATTCGATACCTCCGGACCGGTTCAAACAAATCGGTCGGATGGGCTTATTTTTTCTACTTTCGCCCACACAACGATTCGAGCAGTAACGGTCTTCCCCACCACGCCCGGTGATGGTTCCGTCGGTATTGCTCGTTTCGTGCTAGCCAGTAGCCAGGACCCCTTTCTCACCCGAACGTTTAGCACCGCGAACAATGCAAGCGATATACGGTTGAAAGTGCCGCTTGCGGCGTCTCTGCCGCCGAGGCCGCTTCTTTCGGATCGCTACATCATCTTCGCCGCGTTGCCCGGGCCACGATTCAGAAATACCGGAGTCCGCTTTGACGACTTCGAACGACCCGGCGTCATCGATCTTGCGATAGGATCGAGTCTTGTATCAGGAAGTTACGGCGGCCCTTATAACTGGGAGATTGCAGGTCCTCCTACGACTTCAACCTTCAGCATCGACAGCGGCGATCCGGATGGTGCCTTCGCCATCGATCCGGGCACAGGAGAGATCCGCGTTGCCGATACATCGAAGATCGATTTCGAATCGAAGACATCGTTCGACTTAGCTGTGTCGCTCTCTACCTCCGACGGCTTCAGCAAGACGCGGACAGTAACAATCCCGATCCTTGATAGCCCCAATCCGGAGATCGTCTGTCCGCGCGATGTATCCGTCGTCAACGGGGATTCGATTACTCCGAATAGCATCGGAGCGGCTAGCGCCGGACCCCTAACAACGACGTTCAAAGATGCGATCAGCGAACCGGGCTGCCCACAAGCACGTGTCCTGACCAGGACCTGGAGCGTCACAGACGGCACCGGCAACACGTCCACCTGCAATCAGAAGATCACGATGTCCTTCAACAACGTGGAAGATTTGAATGGCAACGGCATCCTCGAATGCGACGCAGAACGTGGGACAACAGACCAAAGCGGGCAGTGTGTGCCGGGTGCGGGAGACTGCTTCTACGAGCCGCTGAAAAAGTCGGCCTGCGTAGGCGCGAACGGCTTTCTCGGACAGATCAACATTGCGTCAGTGATCAACCTGCAAGCGAGCGACCTGGATGTCACCGTTCAATACTTCAATGACGCCGGGCTACTGCAGGATCAGGTAAAGACAACTATCGCGTCGAATTTGAAAAGCGATTTTATCATCAACGACTTAGGGCTTCAGCTGAACACGATCGGAACGGTATGCGTCGTGACGAACGCGGGAGCCGAGGGGGCATGGACTGGTGGCCTAGCGGTGTACAAGCCGAACACGAGAAACGGCACACCGGCGTTCGGTGAATCATTCGATTTCGCTCTCTACTATCCGTTCCTAAACCCACTGCAGGGCACAACGACCACCCCACTCAACACCTTCCACTTGGGAACCAGCTCCGATGCGCTTGTCGCAAATTGGATCAGCATCATCGATGCAAGTCGAGGAGACGGAAAAGGGGTGCAGGGCGAGATCAAGGTCTTCGACCCTCTCGGGCAACTAACTCGAACACTCGCCGTTTCGATCCCCGACGGCGGGCGCGCAGATTTCCCGGGTCATGAAGCGCTGTCCGGAGTCGAGAACGTCGACTCGGTAGGGCTTGCGCAATTTTCATCGAGTGGAGCTTCCTCCTACTACATGACCCTCACGCGCTACTTCTATGATTGCCCTGGGGCGAGCTGCACGAATTTCCTGACGGCTTTCACCATTCCGCGTCGACCCGGCTCAAGCCAGTCGGTAAGCGGCGCTGTCTCCGTGAACCCTGGCGAATTCGCCGTAATCGAGCTCAATAACATCACGGTCTCGGCAGCAAGTGCTGACGTGGACGTGTTCTCTGAATCCGGCGCATCCGCAGGGTCAGTAGGGGTGCAGGTGCCTCCCCTCGGGACCACCCATGTGATCGTCAACAACAACGGCACGAGCGGGTTTCTTGCGGAGAATGAGATCGGCTCCGCTAAAGTCGACGCGTCCGTCGGTTCTTTGAGCGCCTTGTCAATTTTCTACAAGCTCAACGAGGGCGTGCTGGAGTCGGCCTACGCAGCACCCTTGGTAGAATCGCCAGGACCGCTGCAGCTTTCACAGTTCAATACCTTTATTGGCCATCAAAACAGGACCGAGCTGTTCAATGCGAGCTCGAAGCAGCAGACTGCCACTATCGACTTCTTCGACTTTCAAGGAGTTCGCGTCTATACAGAAACGGTGACCCTCAAGCCGTCAGAGTCCCGTCGGCTCACTTCTCTTCTCTTGCCTAGCGATAGCTACGGAACGTTTACAGTGCAATCATCCGACACCGGAATAGTTGTCCGTAACTATGTCGCTCGTGCAGGCGAATATACGCTACCGTTTCTCGGGGAGTAAGCTGAATCAGCTATCCAATACGCTCGCGATCGCCTTGTCTACAACTTGACCAGCCATTACCTATGGGAGCAAAAGTGCTACCGCATCGTCGCCGTTTCTCCGTCGCAACTGTTCTCTTGCTTGCGACATCGATTTTCGTGCTGACGCACAATACCGCCTTCTTTGCGCACGTCACGGAGGTATATCCTCTCAATATCCACTATGCGCCGTTCATCCTTTCCCTAGCCCTCGTTCTCGGCACCAGCACGTATCTTGTCTTAGCGGTGCTGTGCGTCGGCCGCGCGACCAAACCCATACTGACGGTCCTGCTGCTACTTTCTGCCGCGGCCAGTTATTACATGAACCGCTACGGCGTGGTGATTGACCATGAGATGGTTAGAAACGTCGCCCTAACGGACTCGAGAGAAGTGCGCGACGTGGTGCACTGGGGATTGGTTCTCCATCTGATTCTACTCGGAGTAGTCCCCGCAGTTGTGCTCATGCTACTGCCGGTCGAAAGAACATCTTTCCTCACGGAGACCGTTTCAAAACTCAAGTTCGTTCTTGGCGCGCTGGCGCTGACGGCCTTCGCTGTAGTTCCCATCAGTGACACCTATTTTTCATTTCTGCGCGAGCACAAGATTTTGCGTTACTATGCGAATCCCACCGGCTGGCTCTATGCGACTTTCAAATTCCTCAAGCAGAGTGCTCGCTCACCCAACGAGGCAGTCGCCCCCTTGGGTGAGGAGGCTCGTGTTCATCCCTCCGATGTCGATCGAGAATTGATCATCGTGGTAGTAGGGGAAACCGCAAGAGCAGACCATTTCTCCCTGAACGGCTACGAGCGCCAGACCAACCCGAAGCTGCAGGCGGAGAACGTCTTGAGTTTTACAAATGTAAGCTCGTGCGGAACCTCCACGGCAGTATCGGTCCCCTGCATGTTCTCGAATCTTGGCCGCGCGGGATATTCGCAGTCGAAGGGAGCAAACACCGAGAACGTGCTCGATGTCTTGCAACATGCGGGAATTTCCGTTCTATGGCGCGACAATAACTCGGATTCAAAAGGTGTTGCGGAGCGGGTCCCTTTCGAAGATTTCAGATCGCCCCAGCGCAACCCGATATGCGATGTGGAATGCCGTGACGAAGGCATGCTCGCAGGCCTTGACAACTACATCGAACAAATCCCGGAAGGCGACATCGTGATCGTCCTTCACGCCATGGGAAATCATGGTCCGGCGTATTTTAAACGCTATCCGGCAGCATTCGAGCAGTTCACTCCCGCTTGCAAGAGCGCAGAGCTTGACACCTGTTCACCTGAGGAAATCCGAAACGCGTATGATAACGCTATTCTCTACACAGACCACTTCCTGTCGGAAGTAATCCGGTTTCTCAAACCGTATTCATCCCGCTTCGAAACAGCGATGCTCTACCTCTCGGATCACGGCGAGTCCCTTGGGGAAGCGGGTGTTTTTCTGCACGGCATGCCGTATTTTATTGCGCCCGATGCGCAGACTCATGTGGCTGCAATAGTATGGTTCGGAAGCTCTTTCGAAATTGACACAGCTGGGCTTCGTTCACAGATTGCGAATCCTTACAGTCACGACAACCTTTTCCACAGTCTGCTCGGATTGCTCGAGATAGAGGATCCCGTGTACGACAAAGGGAAAGATATCTTTGCGGGACACTACACGGAGGAAGACGAGTAACTCCCGCACGGCACTGCAACACCCTTGGATTTTACAACGTGAGCCCGGTGCGACTTAGCCGCCTGCCGCAGCGTATTTGCACCGCCTGCCTTTCCTCGACGCAACAAATTCTCCCAATCGACGAAAACAAGATACCCCGAGGGCAGAGTCGGCTTGATGGGACGCTCGAACTGTCAGCTCTGTTCGAGCCGACCGACTTCGCTAGGGATACGTTTGTCTTTTCCCTTCCCCTCGTTGGAACAGTTCATGAAGCACTTGCGTATGAGCACCATACAGAATGCGAAAGCCGCGAGCTTACTCGAGTTGCTCGTCGGAATGGCACTAGCGGCAATAGCCCTTGGCGGAGTCATGCAGGCAGGACGCGCCCTTCGTGAACCCCAGCTTCGCCAGGAGACTGCACGGCTGATGGATTTGCTGCGACAGGAGGCCCGTACGGCGTACTACCTCGGCACGACTCGGCGGATCAGCTTCGCGCGCGGTAGCAGCGAGGTTGCCGTGGAGCGCTCGGTGCTCCCGGCAAAGCTCTTACTCCTGGCTCGCGGGACGAAGATTGAAGAAGCACGGTTCGGCACCCCCGGAGCACCTTCCGAAGTGCTCGAGTTTCGCGAGACGGGGGCAGCATCGCCGGGGCGAATCGTGCTGCGAGCAGAGAACGGCGTGCCTTGCCGAATCTTCGTCGGCATCCGAGGCTCCTTGCGGAGTGAATGTGCCGAATGACGGAACAGGGATCCCTTCTGTTCGACGCCCTCATCGGCGTCGCACTGCTCGGTATAGTGAGTGCTTCGCTGTATCACTCGCAATTTCAGCTATTTCGATCGGCACGAGGTCTTCGAGAGCGAACCCTCCTGCTTCGAGCTGAAAGGGTTGCGATTGAGCGATTGAAAGCGGAGCCCACGCTCACGACGGTCGAGTTCGATGCCTGCCGAAGCGTTACTTCCTGCCGTCTGCAACATTCGCTCGGTTCACTGCGGCTATCGGCATGTAGCGTTCACACTGCCTGCACCGGCAGCTCCCTCCCTCAGCGAGAGCGCCTCCTAACCGTGCTCCATTCCGAGGATCAGAGTCGGTAGTGCGTCATTCCTTGGAGACAACTTTCAGATGAACCTGACCGAAACCGTCGTCGGATTGCTGGTAACCGTGCTACTGGTGGGCGTAGCTTTCGATACGATGCGCGCTAGCTATCGAAGCTACCGGAGATTGTCTTTTGAACTGGAACACTCTTCCCGTGAGGCACTGTTCGAAGCGCGTCTAGCTGCAGCCGCGCGTGAGTCGACACCACTTCCCGGGGTGCAAACGGTCCTGGTTCACGACCGTTCCGTACTGCCTCAGCTCGCGTGGCTCAAGCAGTTGCTTGGCACCAAGAAACCGATGCCGGGTAGTGACGCTGTCTCCTTTCTGCAGGTCGCCCGCTGGGGAGAACTTCGCATCCGATACCGTGAGAAGAAAGCAGACGAAACGTTTGCGGGCTGTCGCTATGGCTCGGAGACGGCGAAGCACTGGTTCGCGCTTTGGCCGGATGGCTACGCAGTGCTTGAAGGCACCCTTCGTCGCGCTGCGAAAGCGGACTGCATGACGAGCGGTGCTCGGCTGGTGCCGATAGGAAGTTTCAGCATCAGCCCTTTTACCTTTGGGGAGGCAGCGTTTCCGTCGGCTCAAGCAGTTCGCCCAGGCGCGTTCTTTGCCGTTACAGACAGCTTCACCATCTGCCTCGACGACGAAGGCGTGCTCCGTCGGCGGTCGCACTTCTCTGCCGAACATCCGCCGCTGGAATACGGCTGCAGCAAGTTTTCGATCCAGGAAGCGGCTGTGAGCGCTTCGTCTCGCTCTGTTTCTTTCGAGCTTTCCTGCGGCAACGACACTACGCCTTACCGGGCTGTAGTGTTTCGACCATCGACGGTAGCATATGGCTGGCTCGACTTATTGCTGTGATAGTAAGACGGACGGAGCGAGGGGCTCCGTGTCGCTGCTCCTGCTAATTATCGGGGCGCTCGCAGCTTCTCTCGCCGCAATGCTGTATCAGGGGCAACGCCATGAGGCACAGACGCTCCGAGCGGCTGCGATCGGCATCAGCGGGGAACTGGACGCTTTGCACGAACAAGGGCAGTTCTTCTCCTCCCAACCTTTCTCCGTACCTTATATTTCGGACAGCGAACATCCCACAGCCCACTACCTAATCCCCGCTCCACGGCCGCACGGGATACCTCGGCGGTTCAAGAGTTTCTTGCGAAGCGACGGCAGTCGCATCCCCGATTGGAGCGCACTGGCGCGCCAGGATGATGCCTGCTTGGAGCGAAACGCGATGGAACGTCCTTTCGCGATCGGCCTCTCGGCAACCACGACTTGTCATCGTCTCGGAGCGTTAGACGATTCCGCATTCATCCAAGCCAATCTAACTGTGGACACCTTGGAGCTCGAGCACCGTCCGCTAACCCGAGTTGCCATACTCGGCGCTGCGACTATTGTCGACGCTTTGACTATTGCCCCAGGCCCTGCCCGCCGAGTCGAGCTCTTGGCTGTCGGCTCTGTCACGATCACGGAACTGCGTCTGCCGAATACTTCGGTGGAGCTACTGATTCATTCCTCGACAGGAAAGATCGAGGTGAGGTCCGTAGTCGGAGCCGTTAGCGTCTGTGACGGCACGGCGCCGACCGCCGGCACACGCCTGCGAGCCGAAGCGCCTCAAGGAATCTCGTGGTCGGGCACCGAACTTCCCGGACCGATCGGGTGCGACCTTGAACGCGAAGGCCTTTTTTGGTCGCACTATCGCCTTTTACTCTAAAAACAAAAAAAAATGCTCTGTCAGT
>JAGRAW010000177.1 GCA_020434415.1 Bdellovibrionales bacterium | reverse complement strand
CTTCACGCGCACGCCGAAATCCCGGATCGACTGTTTGGGCTCGATAAACGTCCGCCCGACGTAATGATTCCGAATGAGGCCGAACTCCAGCGGAAGCCCGACCTGTTGTGCATAGCCGACCGCCGACGGCGTTCCTGAATCGGGCACCGGGATCACGAGATCGGCATTTGCCGGATGTTCCTTCGCCAACTCGACGCCGAGCGCCTTGCGGACCGAATAAACGTTTTTTCCTTCCATCACCGAGTCCGGACGAGCGAAGTAGACGAACTCGAAGACGCAAAATGCAGGGCTCGCTTTCTCCAGCAGGCAGCTACTGCTCATGCGGCCATCGGAAGTAATCTCGAGGATCTCCCCGGGAGCAATTTCACGGATGAAATCGGCACCAATCAAATCGAAGGCACAGGTCTCGGATGCGACCACGTAGGCATCTTTGATTTTACCAAGACTGAGCGGGCGCACACCGGACGGATCGCGAACGGCGATCAACCGATTGTAAGTCATTACGACCAAGGAGTAGGCACCTTGGATTTGCGAAAGCGCCGCGGCAGTTTTCTTGACGATGGTGTTTTCGGTGGTTGCTCGCGCTATGAGATGGAGCACAACCTCCGTGTCCGACGTCGCAGAGAAAATTGCACCGGTTTTTTCCAGTTCCGCGCGAATCTCAGCGGCGTTGATCAGATTACCGTTGTGCGCAATTGCAAACGAGTTGTCGGCAAAGTTCGCAACGAGCGGTTGAAGGTTCTGCCAATCCTTCTTGCCGAAGGTGGCATACCGAGTATGACCGACAGCCGAACGCCCCGGAAGCCTGGAGAGCGTCTCAGGCTCGAAGACGTCCGAGACCAGCCCCATATCCCGATGGGCATACATGGCGTTGCCGTCGGTGGAGACGATTCCTGCTCCTTCCTGTCCCCGATGCTGCATCGCATAGAGCCCGAGATAACAGTAATTGGCAGCTTCCTGATCTCCGATAACCCCAATCAGCGCACATTCTTCTTGAAACTTATCGTTCACCTGGCCCTTCTTCGCCTCTAGCAAGCGTCTCAGTCGTTCCACCCGCCCCTCATGGGGAGGGTAGCAACGTTATACCGTCACAAAAAAAATCGCAAACTTCCGGGACCTTGTCCGGCTCAATGAAACTGTCCGGCTCAATGAAACTGTCCGGCTCAATGAACCCGTCCGGCGAAATGAACCTGTCCGGCCGAGCAAAACAGTACACTGGAAGTTGGGGCTCTTGCCTTGGTATGACACGACCATCCGATAGTGAGGCGCGCTACAGGAGCGAACTCCTAATCAGGTAGAAGCCCGAGGGTCAACCTACAGCGGGATAAAACGTACCCCGCGATAAACCTACGCTGCGATAAACCTACACTGGGATAAAAGAAGTTCGAGCCGTAATCCTTAACACCGTCTCGGCGATAAGTTTTGCTGCAGCATCCAAGTCTCGGAGATCCACTACCTCTACCTGCGAATGCATGTAGCGATTCGGAATTCCTACCAACGCAGAAGCGACACCTGCACGGCTTATCTGCATCGCGTTTGCATCGGTACCCGTCGCTCCGGGTGCCGGTTGGGGCTGATGCTTGATTCTCTTCTGCTTCGCCGTGCTTAGCAACAATTCGCCGATAATGGGGTTGACGTTGGCGCCAATCGAGATTCCGGGGCCCTCACCCAGCTTCACCGTTCCTGTACGCTTGGTATCGGAAGCAGGGTTGTCCGTTGCATGGGTAACGTCCACCGCGATACCGACAAGCGGGTCAATCCCGTAGCAGGAGGTTCTAGCTCCTCGCAGGCCAATCTCTTCTTGCACGGTGCTGACCGCATATAGCGCCACCGGGAACTTCTTCTTGGCCTGTCCCTTTACCTGTTGCGCGACTAGGCGCAGCGCTTCCATCACGACGTAGACACCGACTTTATCGTCGCATCCAGGCGCCGCAATCAAGTGCTTCCCCAGGCGAGTGACGCCAAGCTCGAACGTGATCGGATCACCAATGCGGACGAGCTTCTTGGCCGTCTGACCATCGGGTGCACCGATATCGACCCATAGCTGTTTCAGCTCAATCTTCTTCCCCCGCTCCGCTTCGGACTGGAGATGAATCGCCTTTTGTCCGATGACACCGGCGAGCGGCCCATCAGGAGTGTGTACTCGAACCGTAGTGCCGGGAAGCACTGCGGGATCTATCCCGCCAATTTTCTCGAAGGACAGGTAGCCTTGGTCATCGATGTGCGTCACCATCATCCCGATCTGATCGCAATGACCGGCGAGCATCACTCGCACCTTACCTTCCGGATTGAACGCGGCAGCGAGGTTACCGTGCACATCAACCTCGATCTCATCCGCAAACTGCGACATGCGCCGCTTTACGACTTTCTGTATCTGTTGTTCGAACCCTGACGGTGACGGCGTTTCGAGCAGCTTCTTCAAAAACTCAAAGGATTCCTTGTGCATGGTTCCTACCAGTTCAAGTCGACACGGAGTAAAGGGCTTTCCGGCCGCAGGTATTCAAGTTCACGAATCGAGACAGCATACCGCAACGGGTGTTCTATCGTTTCCCGAGCGACATCTAACTGAGGCTGGGCCAGATATAGCTCAGCAGTTCGTTCTCGGGAATGCCTGAAACGCCGCTTGCGCCGACGCGTCTCAGACTTGGAGAGATAATACTTCTTCTCGCCCTCTTCCTCCCTCGTGACGAAGCCCGAGATCGGTTCAACCGACTCGCTGACGAGCCCGAAAAGCTGTTTCGGCACTGCCGGGGCCGGACTGCATTCAGAGCGATACACGGTTACTTTCTTCGGCTTCCGGCGTTTCTGAGTCGCCTCCTCCCCTTCAGCAGCCGACTCGTCAGTTTTCTTTGGCTTCTCCTGCACTTCCACTTCTTCAGCAAGCAGCGTGCAGGGCGGAGCGGAGCCGATAAAGTGCTTCAGTGGAACCGTTCCCTCCAGCACCCGAGTGGACGGCGCAAACCGTGGAGCTCCACGATCTCCTGCAACGACCAGTATCGGCGGTGGCGTCTCATCAAAGCTGCGGAGGCGTTCGGCTATCAGTCGACGGAGCGTCTCCGCCATCTGCATTCGAGGTTCCTCCGGCTCGCCGGTATCCGCTTCAAGGGCTCGCCGAAAATGCATCGTCAACAACACCACTTTGCGCCGAGCCCTACCGTCACGAGAGGGAACACTGAGGACGATTTCGAAGGGACCGCGATAAAATTCCGTCTCCTGGAACTGCCCCGCGTGCAGCACCGGGTGGCCGGCGTGACTCACGGTAGTCTCGACTTTTTGACCGTTGAAGTCGCTGACAAGAAATCCATTGAAGACGAGACGATGGTTACTTGCTCCGAGATACGCCTGCCACTTGAACTCACCGGCCTCACTTAGCTTGTCGGCAAGTGCGGCAAGTCCTTCATGAGCGCGCTTGAGGCTGGTCCCGATCACGGCCTGCACCGCGACGACAGTGCAATGCTCCTCTGTGATTGCCTTCACCAGCTCTCGCTCTTTGCGACGAAATTGCTTCAGCGCCTGTTTATCTTTCAGCACACGTCGGACTTCGTCTCGGAGCGAATAGTTATCGAGGTTCAGTGAGCACACGCGCATTTCAGGCTGCCCCCGCGGGTCAGCAGGAGGGCCACCGTGATAGGACTGATATTGACGCCGGACATGAGCGCGCTGCACTTTCTCCAGTCTATCGAGTCGCCGACGCTGGACCTTGGTAACCGCCAGTCGCTGCGGAGGAGGCACCTCCTTGGGAATGACCACATCCTCACGCTTGTAGCGCTGGAGCAGCTCGTGAAAGATGCGCTTATCCTGAGCGTCCTCGTGAGCCTCGAACTCCGGCACGTCAAAGCCGGCTTGCCCTCCCCCAGCTTCCGCCGTCGGCGATGCGACAGGCTGGGAACGGATCCACGCACCCAGCGGCGCAATGGTCTCCTCCGGCGTCGAGGCCGCCGATGCGCTTTCTGCAGCCTGCGTGCTTCCAGCAACCGGTTCAGCAGCACCTCCAGACGACTGCTCATCCGCCATCGCCACACCGGCCCCCAGAAGCAGGATAAAAATTAACGGAAATAGAATGTTCTGCATGCCCGCAAAGCCTAGCACGCACCGCAGCACCTTGCAGGTAGGGATTGAAGGGACACCCAAAAAGCTGCTCTGCGGGAACCGACGCCGCCGCCATCAACTAAAGCAACTAAAGGACACCCAAAATGGCTACTCTTCTCTTCCCCGGGCCAAGGACGGCCCGGCGGCCAACGGCCGGAGCGCGTGGGTGCTTCACCCACTGCGCGAGTAAGAAAAGTCCACGGAAGGACTTTTCTTACCAAATATTTGGAGCGGGCGAACGGATTCGAACCGTCGACCTCCTGCTTGGCAAGCAGGCGTTCTAGCCCCTGAACTACGCCCGCATTTTGGCTACCGTGGCGGTAGAAAAAATGAACTCGTCCTATACAGGGAGAGGATAAGGTGTGTCAATTCGGAGTATGCACTCACCAAATCCATCCTGCAATTTGTAAGGTTTACACCTACCGTCGTTACTCCGCACCGTCAGCGAAGGGAGCTACCCCGCCAGCCGCTTCGTCGCTTCAATCATCCGCGCCAGCCCCACCTTGAGCCGATCAGTGGCTAGGGCAAAACTGATTCGCACGGACTGAGGATCGCCGAAGGCTTCGCCTTGGACAACCACGACATCATAGTCCTCGAGCAGATACTCTGCGAAATCTCTCGCTTGGGAGATCAATCGACCATCAACGCTCTTGCCGAGAAGCTCCGCGACGTTGAAAAACGCGAAGAACGAGCCCTTGGGAGGAACGATACTAACGCCGGGCATTTGCTCTGCGGCTTCAAGGACCAGGTCTCGTCGTTTGGTGAACTCCTTCAGCATCAATCGTGGGAATGCGCCGTGGTCTTCGTACGCCTTCGCTGCTGCATACTGCGCAATCGATGTAACGTTGCTGGTGAACTGGCTCACATGAGTGGTCATTGCATCGATGATATGCTTCGGTCCCGCCGCATAACCAACTCGCCAGCCCGTCATCGAGTAGGTCTTGCTGAAGGCGTTAATTAGCATGCTGTTCGCTCGCAACTCAGGCGCGACGCTCAGAAACGAGACATGCTGGAAACCGTCGTAGGTGATGTACTCGTATACCTCGTCGGAGAGAACGACAATTTCATCTCGGTTTGGAAGGCGGTTGATGACCTCCGCCAGGGCTCGTAGCTGTTCTCTGCTATAACATGCTCCGGTCGGATTGGACGGCGTGTTTAGGAAAATCAGCTTTGTTCTGGAGGAGCAGGCATTCGCCAAAGCCTCCGGCGACATCAGATAGCCCTGCTCGGCCGTTGTCTGCACGATTACCGCTTCGCCGGAGGCGATGCGAGCCATGTCGGGATAACTCGTCCAGTAGGGCGCCGGAACGATGGCCTCATCGCCGGGATTCAGCAGCACCGCACATGCTGTTGCTAACGCATGCTTTCCCCCATTGGTGACAATAATCTCGGCCGGGGAATACTCGAGGTCTTGGTCTCGGCGAAGCTTGGCGCAGATCGCTTCTCGCAGGGGAAGGATGCCGTTTGCTGCAGTGTACTTGGTCAGTCCCTTCTCCAGCGCTTCGATAGCCGCTGCCTTCACGTGCGCCGGAGTGTCGAAATCGGGCTCCCCCACGGTGAAGGAGATAATGTCTTTCCCTTGCTCGGCAAGGGCTCGTGCACGCGCGGCAGCAGCTTGCGTGGGGGAAGGTTCTACTCGTGAAATGCTCTTACTAAGAGAAACCATTGGAACGTCTATCCTTATGTAGGTAACAGCTTACCTGCTCCGCCCCGGCGTCGTTATTCAACTAGAATTTAGATGACGCTAATCGCGGGCCTTCGCCGGCTGCAGTGTCGCGACCATCCGTCGTAGTCCGGGAAGGACTGCTCCGGCGAGCCAGAACATATACGATCTTTTTCAATTCGAAAAACGCTCTACCATGCTCGCCGCACGTCGTCAGCTCCTCGCTAACGAAGCAGTAAGGCCCGGTCTGTCACGGCTAGCCTTTTAGCGACAACCTCCGGCACCAGATGGTCGACCGTGCCGCCGTTACCGGCGATGTTTTTGACGATGCTGGAGCTCACAAATGACAGCCGGTCAGAGGTGACCAAGAAGACCGTTTCGATGTCGTCAGCTAGGTGCCGATTGATATGCGCCATCTGCGCTTCGTATTCGTAGTCAGACACTGCGCGCAGACCCCTGACAATCACTTGAGCGCCAACCCGCCGAACGTAATCGACGAGCAAGCCGTCGAAGGCTTCGACCACCAATTGCGGAGGTGACGCAAAGCTTTTGGTCGCTTCGCGCACCATCTCAATACGCTCCTCTGCCGAAAAGACGACCTTCTTTGTCGTGCTTTCTGCAACTGCCAAGTGCACCCGCTCGAACACTCGCAGCGCACGGCGCAAAATATCGACGTGACCATTGGTAATCGGGTCGAAAGTGCCTGCGTATACGGCGACTTGAGCGGGAGCCATGCGTCTCGGGGGAGGCGCCTCGCCTGCAAAAGGCGAAGATCCACCTACTGAAATTCGAAATATGTTACAGCGGTATCCCCATAGGTTTTAGCGCGCTTCACAACGGCCGACAACTGCTGCGCTTCGGCAAACCCTCCCGCCGGAACCGCATGTTTCTTACCGGTTTCGAGCACAAAAATTGTCCCCGCCCCCACCACCGACGACGAAAGGACAGCGTCCAGTAGCTCAGCTGCCTGGATTGATTCATAAGGCGGATCGGCAAAGACGAGGTGAAAGGCACCTGCCCCGCCCGTTGACGGTCGACGTAGAAAAGCAAGGGCGTCCCGCTCAATCACCTCGACATCCTTGGTGACGCCAAATACCTCGGCGGCTTGCTGTAGGGTCCGACATACTTTCCGCTGCTGCTCGACAAAGCAACACCGCGAAGCACCGCGCGACAGGGCTTCGAAACCGAGCGCACCCGAGCCCGCGTAGAGATCCAGCACCCTCGCCTCTTCGACTCGGGTCAACGCCTGAAGTGAGGAGAAAATGGCTTCTCGCACACGTTCGCTAGTCGGCCGCACTCCGTCCGCAGAGAGCCGCGGCAACCGCCGCCCCCCTAATTTCCCAGCGACTATTCGCATAGGAAGGGCCGTCGTCGACGAACGGTGGGTTGGAGAAACTCCGCACCATCCCCAGTTGCGCCAAAGGATCCCTCCATGGCAAAGTGCTCAGTTATATGGCTCATCCCGCAAACCTATCACTTCTGCTTGCGCGCCGACAAAAGCGGCTGCTGTATTGGCGAAATCGCTTTCAGACGGAGCTTCCATCGCAGGAACAAAGCGAAAGGATCCGTGAGCTATTCGCTACCTATCAGCAACTGCTCACGAAGATGGCGATGGAAGCGCACGATAGTGATGCCGCTGAGACAGAGCTTCGCCTCGAGTCTATCGAACGCGAGCTCACCTCCCTCTTCGAAGCGCGACGTTTGATGACCAGCGCGATCGGCGTGCCGGTCACCCCCGAACCGACGGCCGGGGAACAAGGGCACTGATATTTTTGTGGAAAAGCCGCCCTTGGGGCTTTTCCCTCCGTTGCGCGGTCAAGCTAGGTGGTACTACCAGCGGTCCATGCTCCTGGTATGACTTGCAGAAATATCCCCTGCACTCTTTCTCCTCGGATTCTCCTCGGAACTGTCACTTTCCCAACCAGCATTTCAGGCCACGCTGCGATAGCAAACCAGGATCAAGACATCCATGGCTTTACGGGTCGTTAGCCGTGTGCTAATTCGAGGCCCTACTTAAAGTTCACGTGACATTTTCTTCTTCCTTCTCGTCACGTTTTCGGGGCGCTAGCTCAGTTGGTAGAGCAACGGCCTTTTAAGCCGTGGGTCACTGGTTCGAATCCAGTGCGCCTCATTCCCGAGTCATTCCCGGCCTGTTGCCGGCCTTTCTTCTTCAGTGACAAAAATTGTCAGTTCAACGCCGGGTCGGCTATCCACCCGCCTTGCCGTCATCCGTCAGAGCGAAATCAATCTAAATTCCCAGTCACTCGATAGAGAAATCCGCCTCAAATTGACTCGCTCGAGTCGGTTGCGGATCGAACCGGATCGGACTCGGCATGGCGCC
>JAGRAW010000176.1 GCA_020434415.1 Bdellovibrionales bacterium | reverse complement strand
AGCACATGCTGCATGCTCATCAACGCGCGCTCGTTGGCGGCAGTCTGCACCTTGAGAGCGTCGATCTCCCGCTGCTGCTCCAGCTCCGTACCTTCGCTGACATCGAGGCCGATACCGGTCATCATGCCGCCGACCGCCCCGATGCCCGCACCTACCGCGGCCCCGGGGCCGATGTTTCCGGTCTGATGTCCGATTGCTGCTCCGGCCCCGGCACCCCAACCGGCACCAAGGATCGCTCCGGTGGCAGTCTTGTCAGGACCCGGCGTGGGGTGGCAGCCAAGTGCTGCCGCTGTGACGGCAAGCGGCAAAACCGCTGAAAGTAGCCTCATGATCTCGTTCCTTTTCGTAAGCGGCAATTCTAGCAAGCATCCCGCCTCGGAGGAAAGCTTTCTTGTCCCGAACGACCCGGGCCAAGCGACTGCGCCTGCTTCTTTAACCCGGATGTAGCTGGAAGCTTATTCGTGAGGAGATCGCTTCCGTGCCAGTAGACCTATTCCGAGAAGTCCGGCGGAAAGTAACCAGTGGGGCACCTCGCCGATTCGAGAGTAAAATGTCCGCCCCTCCAACAGCGGGATCTCCTGGAGCAGAAATCCCTCCTTGAACAGCGGCAGGTCTCCCTCATTCTCTCCCAGAGGATTGACGATTGCGGTGTAGCCGGTATTCGTCGCGCGCAGCAGATAGCGTTTCGCCTCGATGGCACGCCACAGTGCTAGCAGATGGTGCTGATAGGGCGCTGCGGTATCTCCATACCACGCATCATTGGTGAGATTCACTAGAACGTTCGCTCCAAGCTCGACTGCCTCCCGGGCGAGTGCCGGGATCAAATCTTCATAGCAAATCAAGACCGCTGCCGTGACAGGGATGTCGCCGAGCGAAAACGGGATGGGCTCACGCACATCGCCGACGGTAAAGTCCCCCGTCTGCGGAAGCATTTGCTTGAGGACCGGAAAAACGCCGGACAGCGGCACATACTCACCGAAAGGCATCAATATGCGCTTGTGATAACGGCCAACAACCTTACCGTCTGCATCGAGACCAAACGCCGAATTGAACCGGTGGTACCGAAACTGTTCGATGAATCGCTTTGTCCGCAGCTGAGGATTCGCCCGCAGCACTTCCTCGACCTCCTCCGGATCCCGCTCTCGAAAAGACAGACCACCGTATAGCAGCGCCACCTCGCCCATAGGGAACGGATCATAGGTAGTTCCGCGAACGCTCGCCAAGGTTTCCGGCGTCCAGTAGTTGGAAACCGACTCCGGCCACACCACAAGCTCCGCCCCTTGGGCCACCACCTCTCGCGTAATTGCTTGATAGCGGGCGATGTTTACATCAAGAAACTTGATGTCGCCCTTCTGCTTCGCCTCAAGGTTGCCTTGAATGATCGCGACTTTCACTCGCGGTGCGGCGGCTACTTCCGCGCGGACCGCAGCAGACCGAACGTACCCCACACCGACCAACATGGCAGTTGCACCCGCGACTGCCATGGGAACAGGCCACCGCCACTGCTTTGCCCGAAGCATGTGCACCAGTTCAGCCAGCGCTACGCCCCACCATAGAAGCAGCGCACTGATCGGCGGCACGCCGCCGAACGCTGCAAGCGATGCGACCTCGGGCCACGCCGACATGGCATGGCCCATGGCCCACGGGAACATGCGCGGATAGAGTACTTCCGCGGCAAACCACGCCAAAGGAAGAGCAAGACCGACGCCTGCAAGCATCGTCCGCTCCAGGCGGACCGCCAGCCAACCGCAGACAAGAAATTGCAGCGCGGATACAACACAGAACAACCCGAAGAAAAGGAGGGCGACAGGATACGGGAAGCCGCCGAAGAAGGTGATGGTATCAGGCAGCCAGTAAAATGCGATCGCCGTGAACACAAATCCCGACAAGAAGAAGGAGAGAAGAGTCGGAGCACCGTGGCGAACGGGCCAAGCAAACGCCGCAGCACTAAGTATCGCCGCCATTAGCCCTAGGCCTGTTTGCGGAAAAAGAGAGGCGATGGCAAGCAGGGCTCCGCTCGCAATCAACGGTAGTATGGTTTTCGATTGCTCGTTCACTTGTCGTATCGCAAGAGTTTTACCGCAGAAGGGCCGGTTGTCTTGGCCTAGGCCCGATGCTATAGCCAGTAGGCTATGAACGAGGGCGCCGCCACACAATACTTTCTTTTCCAGCTTTTTGAGAAGGGCGGCTGGGTTATGCTTCCCCTCCTATTGTGTTCCCTCATCGCCTTGGCGGTCGTGGTGGAACGTCTACTCTGGGGACCTTCTCGAAAGCGCGTCATCCCGAAAGCACTCGAAGATGAGATGCGGCGACTCATGGCCGCCGGCAAATACGATGAACTGATCGGTCTGTGCAGAGGCGACAAGTCGCCCCTCGCCCGTATCATCCTTGCCGTTTGTCGCAACGCCGGACGTCCTCGGTCGGAGGTGCTCGATATCGTGCAAGTAACAGGAAAGCGTGAAGCGCTCGAACTGCAACGATACCTGAGCATCCTGGGGACCATCGCAGCAATCAGCCCTCTGCTCGGACTTCTCGGCACGGTCTTCGGTATGATTGAGACTTTTACCGTAATCGAATCGGCAGGCGTCGGAAATGCCGGAGCACTCGCGGGTGGCATTTCCGAAGCGCTGCTCACTACTGCCGCCGGCTTGACAATCGCCATCCCGACACTGGTGTTTTATCGCTACTTCCTCCAGAAAACTCGCAAGCTGGTCGTCGAAATGGAGACGCTAGCAGCGGAGGTGCTCGACACTCTGGTGCTTGCGGAACGTAGTCAAGTGACCGGCGTTGTGGCCCCTCTCGGACGGTAGCCGGTAATGAACTTCAGTGACGACTCAATGTACAACGATGACCAGCTCGGCATCGATATCACTCCACTCGTCGACATCGTCTTTTTGCTTCTCATCTTCTTCATGGTCAGCACCACCTTCGTCGAAGCGCGGGGCATCAAGGTAAATCTCCCATCCGCTACGACAACTCCGGTCACAGCCGAAGCAAAAAACTTGGAGATCAGCATTAGTAACTCCGGGGTGCTCTTCTTCAAGGGTGAAGAGATTGCAGCCGAACAACTCCCTACGCTACTGCGTAAGGAACTCGAGAGCGGAGCACAGCCGGTATTGGTCGTTCGCGCGGACGAAAAGGCATTTCACGGGATCGTCGTGAAAGTGATGGATGCGGCACGTTCAGCCGGCGTTGAGCGGATGGCGGTCGCGACGATTCCCAAGCAGTAAGCGGCGCGCTACAAGAGCGCTTCAAAGCGATCTGCGACCCGCTCCCAGCTATACTTTTGCTCCGCCGCGATGAGCGCCCGATGGGAATAGCGTTCCCAAAGTACGGTATCAGAAAGCAGCCCATCCACCGCAGCAACGAAAGCTCGCATGTATTCAGGCGAGCCCGGTTCGCCCTGAATGACGACTCCCGCATCCCCTACCGTCTCCGGCAGCGCCGAGATCGCCGACGCGACCACCGGACAACCCGCAGCCTGAGCCTCGATGGCTGTAATACAACAAGTTTCGAAAATAACGTTCGGATAGATGAACACGGATGATTTCATCAACTCCCGGGCAAGTTGTCGCTGCGTCACATTCCCATGGAGCGTGACGCCCGGCAGTTGTTCCAGCACCGCATGCAGCTTACGAGATTCGGACACATAAGGACCTTCGAACGGCTTCTCACGGTCGTAGATGTTCATCCCGGAAAAGACGTGAAGCTCGAGTTCCGGATGCTTCCTTCGCAGTGCCTCGTAGAGCTCCGGCACGAGACGGAGGCCGCGGTACGGCGCTGCGGTGTAAATCAGGCGTTTCCGTCGACGCTCCTCGGCACCTTCGAAAAACGGCAAATGTGCGCCATTGCCGATGATTCTCACCTGGTCCAGAGGAAACCCGCTTCGCGCACTTAGGGTATTGGCATGCCATTCACTCACCGCCAGCAGGTACTCGATCCGCGACGGCACACGTTTATCCCCGATCCCGAAGTTCGCGTACTGGTCCCAGCCGTCACCGGTCCAATAGAAGATGCGCTCTCCAGGGGCACCGAGAAATGCCGGAGTCCAATCCTGCACCAAGACGAAGACTTCGAACCTGCCGGAATTCAGCACCTGAGAACTCGGCAAATATTTGGGTTTAGAAGGAGGCGGCGCGGCCATCGCCGTGAAAACGGTGACATCGTGCCCGCGCCGATCGAGGAGCTCCGCGAGCCGAATGAGCGCAGTCTCCGTACCCCCAAGCGGCCGTTCATCAAGGCTGCGTGCATGAATCGGTATGCAGTGCTCGGCAAAAAAAGCGATTCTCATGACCTGTCGGAGTATCCTGAGCCCAGTGTGGATTTCAGCATGCGTATTTCCTCGCTAAGGTCTGCCGTAACAACGGTGCGCCTCGTTCATGCCGCACCGCTTCCTGGTGCTCGGTATTTGGTCTTTCGGTCCTGCTTTCACCAGGACAATATATCCCTACGACTTCGGCTTTTGTAAAAGCCGAAACATGATGTGCTAAATACAGTAACCGAGCCACGATGAACGGGTGTCGACATTGACGCTAGGAGCTCAGTCTTAGAGACACCCGGAGGGGCATCTCCGCAAGTGAATTTCCTCGCTACCGGTCGTTAGCGACCGTCATCGGGATAGTAGCAATTTACAGATGACTCAAGCTTCAACCCCCACAATTTCCTCTCGGCAGAAGCGGGTCCTGTTCGTCGTCCATGCGTATCACAATCGAGGCGGCGTCGAAGCACATACCAAAGCCCTTGAAGCGGGCCTGGGACCGGAATTTCAGGTCGGCGTCGTGTTTCCGCACCAGGGAGGAATCTGCTTCAAGACCGGCGTGCAAGAAACCTTACTTCCGGCAGATCCGCCACAGTGGCCTGTCACTCCCTACGAGGCTCCGCGGACGGCAGCCTCGCTCGCGCAAGTCCTCGCGATGTTTTCCCCGCACGTCGTGCACGTGCAACATTTTCTCCACTGGCATCTCGGCTTGCTTGATCAACTTGCCTTGACCGGCGTACCGGTGCTCCTGAGTTTCCATGAATACTATGCGATCACGCCCTTCTTCACGATGGAGCATGCGACCAATCCGCTCGAGACTTTTACCGTCGAGTACAGCAGAAAGGTCTTCGGCAAAGACATTACGCCCTATCTCCTTCAGCGCAAGGAAGTCCTCCACCGTTCCTTCGCAAAGGTAGCACTGAAAATTACTCCTTCGGAGTATCTCGCGAACACGCTGCAACAGGTGTACCCTGGAACCTACCGTGTCATGCCGCACGGTATCGAGCCGTTCGAACCGCTGCCCCGGATCGCGAGGTCAAACGAGGAGCTCCGCTTTGGCTATCTCGGAACACTCATCCCGCAAAAGGGCTGGCCCTCACTTTGTCACGCGTTCGCCCTTGTTCGACAGCGCCACCCTAAGGTCGAACTTCACCTCCACGGCGGCGGAACAGCACCGGAGGGAACCGCGGACGGCATGTATTTTCATGGGGTGTACGACGCTCAAGACTTGCCCGCGATACTCTCTCAGATCGACGTCGGAGTGATTCCTTCGGTGTTTCGAGAGACATTTTCGTATGTCCTGTCCGAACTTTGGCAGGGCCGAACACCGGTCGCCGCTGCAGATATCGGAGCCCTCGGAGAACGAGTGCGCACGGAAGGCGGCGGGAAGCTGTTTGTGCCGGGAAGCATCGAATCAATAGCAGAGACTCTAAGCTGGTTTGTCGAGCAGTCGGCTTGGCGGACCTGGGCACTGCCAACGCCGCGTACGCTTGAAGCGATGCTCGCCGACTATCGCGAGCTCTACGCGGACTATCACTGAGCAAGAAAGGAGAACGCCCGGTGCGCACTAGCGAGCAACCCCGTACCATTCTTCAACTCGTCCTGATTGACGAGACCGGCGATAGCTACTACCGCATGCGATGGCCTGGTCAGCAGGTCGCGCTCCAGGCGCCGCAGTGGCGGGTCATCTCGCTCGATGCCCGCGCGAAGGAACGCTTCGACTGGGCGTTAGAAGCGGATCTGCTGATTGTCTACCAATCGAACGATTTAGACTTGCTCCCCTTGCTCGAAGAGCGACGTCGCCACGGGAAACGAACGCTCGCGGAATATAACGACAACTTCTACGATCCTCCACCGGCCTCACCGGTTGCCGGACCATGGAGCTCTCCGCTCATTTGGCAGAGTTACGAACGCTTCATCGAACAGTGTGACGGGCTCATCGTCACCGGGCCGGGGCTCAAGGAGTTGTTCTCCGCTCGAACCAAGACTCCCATTTACGTCCTCGAGAACCATTTGCCTGAAGCTCCCCCATCGTTCGAACGACAGTGGGTCGATCCGAGCGATGCAATCGGCTTCGGATGGGCGGGCTCCCTTGGACATATCGGGGACGTCGTCAGCATCATCCCGGTCCTTCGTGAACTCCTCGCCGAGTGTCCCCGTTTAGTGTTCCACCTGATGGGCAACGATGCGCTTCCCGGCATGCTGGGTCTACCGCCAGAGCGTTTTCGGTATACCAACTGGGGCACGATGGCGGAGTACTATCGCTTCTGGCAGCCGGTACACATCGGCTTTGCGCCGCTCCTCGACACTCCCTACAACCGTTGTCGGAGCGATATCAAAGCGGTTGAAATGGCTTCCCGGGCAGTGCTCCCGCTGTTGAGCGAGGCGCTCCCCTATCAACAGTTCATCGCCGAAACAAACGCTCCCGTTTTCCGCTCGCAGCAAGAGCTGAAGCAACTGGTACTACGTTACGTGCATGACCTTACGAAGCTGCGAGCGGATGCCGAGCGTTGCTACACACACACCGTCGCACACCGTATTGGCGTGGGCCGCACCGAACGGCTCGACCTCTACGAAAGCATGTGCCGCGGAGAGCCGTCATCGTTCTCCTGGCCGATGACGTTCGGCTATCACGAACTCCAAGGCACTCCTCAGCCACACCTGAAGTACAGCAAAGTGATGACGCACGCACAGGAGCTGATCGGCAAAGGCCAGCGTCGCGAAGCATTGGTGGCGATGCAGGCTGCGCTGATCGAGAATCCGTTTACGCCGGACCTAGCGTTGGCAGAGCTCAACAATCTTCGTACGTTGGAAGATTCTTCCCTTCGATCGAAGATCGACGACTACATCAAGCTGTTCCCGAGAGACTTACGATTCTTGCTGTTTTCGGTCGTGACTCGAACATCGGCTGAGGAACGGGTCTCCGGCTGGCAGGACGTGCTACAAAAGCTCACCGCGGAGTGCGACACTTTCCGGCGTTTCTTTGAAACGGATGTCGTGAAGCTTTTCGTCCGCGACCTGGCCCGGATTCCCGATCTCTTGTCGATCGGGGAGTCCCTGCTACTGCTGGCGCCCAACGCAGCTCAACTTCGACTGCAGATGGGCCTTAGCTTCGAAGCCTGCGGGCGGTATAAGGAAGCTCGCGAGCAGTTTCTTTGGCTGCTTACGAGCAAAGCGCTCTGCCGCGTAAATTCCGATTTCCTGAAATCGCTGGAGGAAAGCTACCTGAAGACCTGGGAGGCAGCACTCGCAGCTCGCCTCGAACAGCCGGAGGAAACGCCATGGGTCGAGGGATCGATTGCCGTGTCCGCTACCAGGAAGCCCCCCGGAAAGCGCGATTGACACAAGCGAAGAAGACGCTAGCAGGGCGCTGAACAACTCTTCTCAGCACCCTACTAGCCCGGGAGACGGACCGCTCAATACTAGAACGGAGAACGATAGACCGCTTTCCCGCCAAGCGTGTTTTCGATCCACAGTAAGCGGTTGTATTTAGCGACTCGTTCTCCCCGGCACATGGAACCGGTCTTGATTTGGCCCGCATTGGTCGCAACCGACAGATCGGCGATGGTTGCATCAGAGGTTTCACCCGAACGGTGCGAAACTACGTTGGTGAAGTTCGCACCCTTCGCGGTCTCCATCGCCGCAAGCGTTTCGCTGAGTGTGCCGATTTGGTTAAGCTTGATCAATACCGAGTTCGCCAGGCCGTCAGTGATCCCTTGCTTGATACGTTCCGAGTTCGTCACGAACAAATCGTCGCCGACAAGTTGCACTTTTCTTCCGAGACGCTCCGTCAGTTTTTGCCAACCGCTCCAGTCGTTCTCTCCCAGACCATCTTCGATACTGACGAGCG
>JAGRAW010000175.1 GCA_020434415.1 Bdellovibrionales bacterium | reverse complement strand
TAGCTGCTCTACCCAAGCGTCGATCACTGGCTGGGCCAGCCGGACGCAACTTTGGCCGCTCAAGACCAGACAGTCCGGGCCAACCTGAGTCGCAGCAAATGCTGCTCTCGTGTTGTGCCTAATCGGCGCGAAGCCGGAGATCTCGCGTAGCGTCAGAGTGTCCGTGACGCGAGGGCGTCCGGCAGAATCCCTGTTGAATCGCCAACGGGCGGTTGGGTCTCCGTTGGCTGTGAATACCGCTGTTGCGAAGCGGTTACGCCTGCTCATTAACGTCCGGTAGCTGCAAACCCCACTCGCCGCGAGGCGGTCGAATATCTCCAGCTTTCCTAGCGTTCGCTCGGCTAGCCGGAACGTCTTGAGCCACTCGAATTGTCTGCGGAGCCGGGATGAGCCAAAGGGATCCTCCCCGTTTAGGCTGTCGACGAAACTATACCCGATTCGGTCACACGCCGGCCGAGCCAAGTCTCCGTCCTTCCTACGATCGCGAAGGTTGACCGGGAGCAGTAGGCGCAAACACTCGTGATACCGCGGCCGGACGAACTTTCGCAAGGCGGCGAGCAGGGCGACAGCAAGCAGATCGTTCAGTGTCAAATTGCTCTCTGCTGCAACCTGCCTGAAGGCTCTGAGTGGCGTGGTGGAGATCTTCCTTTGGCCGACGTCTCGCTGCTCAAGCTCTGCGCATCCGGGCAACACTGCCGGCGGATAGCTCAATAGTTGGAAGCTTCGACGCATGTCGGTGAAGGTCCGCTCCACTCGCTGAGCGAATGGCCACGATTGTCGGAAGCGGTTTCGTGTAGCTAGCAAGCCTACTTCAGGTTCCGTCACTTCCATTGAGCGACCTGCATAATGCAGCAAGGCTCGCTCGATAAACCGAAAGATCCCAACACCGTCAGTGACTGCGTGGTGCCACTGAACCTGCAGCTCCGTCCGGTCTTTGGAAAGCGCAATTTTTACCCCGCTCTCCCTGCGTAAGTCGAACGATGCTGCCGGGTCCAGATCGACACCCGAAACAAATACCGGCTCTACCTCGGCCATTGTCCACTGTAAGTGGGGCAACCTGCCGCTTATTATGGAGTGGAACATCGGCTCACTTGCAGCCGCCTTTTTAATAGCCTCCCCCAGCAGGTTCTCGTGTACCCCCTCTGATAGGCGGAACACCAATTTGTTGGTCATCGCGGCGGAATCCGCCACGAACGTCTTCTCGAACGGGGTCATCTTCATTGGTTACTCCTTTTCTTGAAAAAACCTTCCGGCACACCACCGGAACGGCGCCGGAGATTTCCCGCCGCAGAACCGGTGATGTCGCTTACTCTCAAGAAAGAAGTGAATGAACGCCTAGGCAGCGCGGGGTCGCGCCTCCGCGGAGAAATAGGAGTAGGTATACATTACCGAGCCAAACACTATCAAATCTCGGCGTTTCCGGGATCCTTTTGCAGGCTTTGATAGAACTCTCCAACAGAACTCCAATATCCCGCGACCACGCAACAGTCGCGCCGAAAGGCGTAGCTTTCCCAGCCCCTTAGTTGGAAATGCGATCTTCCGGGCACCGCGGCCGGTAGTGGAAGCACTCACCTGCACTCTTCGTGCAGATTTGGGCATCGAAATTATTCGCTACTTTATTCCTTATCGCTAAGGGTTGTACTCGCGCCGATGCCGCCCCATGAGCTTCCTCAGACCCGCTTCTCCTACCAGTCGCTCGATCTCGAGGGCGTACTGGAGGACCTCATGGAGAGTGTCGTCTTTCTCGACGCAGACGGCAGGATTTGCTTGTGCAACAAAGCGTTCAGCCGTCTTACCGGCTACGACGCCAAAGAACTGATCGGTCGAAACTTCTACGACCTCTTTCAACTGGCGCTCCCTTGGGATCGAACCAGGGAAATCATGATGAGCAAGCAGCGTCGGGGCGCGCACCTGCTCGGAGCCTCCGAAGAATACGAAAGCCGCATTGTCCGCAAGGATGGTGCGGTTCGCTGGCTCGAAGTGCGGGCTTCTCCGCTACGAAACCGCAATGGCGAAATAGTCGGCTCCATCGAAGCAACCGTGGATATCACCGAGCGTAAGGAAGCCGAGGCGCAGTTGCTCGACTGGACCACCAAGATGCAGGCTGTAGGCCTGTTAGCAGGAGGCCTCGCGCACGACTTCAACAACATGGTCGCCGTCATCCGCGGATACGCCGAGAAGCTCGCTCGCACGCTGCCGGATAACGAAATTGCACGAAATGCAATCGAGGCTATCGAATCGACCGCGGAGTACGGCGAGTCGCTCAGTCGACAATTGCTGACGTTTACTCGAAAGCAGCCGACAAGCCCGAAACTGCTCGACATGAACTCCTTGTTGGAGACGACTCGCGGAATGCTGGAAGGCGTCGTCGGGGCGCGTATCGAGCTTCACATGGAACTTGCCGCTGCCGTGCCGCCGATAGTGGTCGTCGAAGCCGAGCTTCAGCAGATTGTAGTCAACCTTGTACTCAATGCTGCTGAGGCGATCGAACAGGAAGGGACAATCACCGTTGCCACGTTCGGTTGCACCCTTGAAGAAGAATTGAAAACCGATACCGGTCGCATCGCACCGGGAAACTATGCCGTGTTGCGAATCACGGACACCGGCTGCGGCATCCCCTTACCGGCACAATCGCGCCTCTTCGAACCGTTTTTCTCCACGAAGCCGCAAAACACCGGCCTTGGTCTGGCTACCGTCGTCGGTATCGTTCGGCGAATGGAAGGCGGCATCTGCTTGACCAGCATCCCCGGCCACCCGACAGAATTCACCATCTTCATACCCGCCGCCCAGGTTTGGAGCAGCACCTAACAGGATCGAACAGATGCATCCAGATGATCACTCGCCAAGTTCGGCACCGGTACGAATCTGGTCGCTTCTGGCGAGAGGCATTTCGGCACTGTGCTCTTCGCGAACAATTCTCCAACTAGCTCCACCCTCTCTCCAAGGAAGGCCGTCGACAGATTCGATATCCTGACAATAGGCGGAAGGTGCAAGGGCGCATCGAAGAAAGTATACCATCACGAGTCATCATGTCAGAGCGTACGACACCACAATCCAGCGACCGGCTCCAGCGATTCGACGCCAGCGACGAGCGCGGTGCCACCATGGTAGAGCACGCACTTTGCTTGCCGCTACTGCTCATGTTGCTGATTATGGCCTTCGAGATGATGGGCTTTATCTTCCAAGCGCAAACGCTTCAGTTTACCGCCTCATCTGTCCTTCGTGACGCATCGGTCGATCCAACGCTCGATGTCCATTCCGCTGTCACGAACAAGCTGCGAAGCTTCGCTGTCGGCTTCGGGGACGGCGATCAGATAACCTACTGCCCGCTGTCGGTGTTTGATTCTCCGACCTGCCGACCGGGGACAATTCTAACCGGCGCACCAAAGCAAGTCATGATCCTGCAGATTGTGCGTCGCGCGCGTACGGTAGCCGTTCCGCTACTGTCACGACTGGATTTGCAGTTCGAAGGTCAAGCAATTGGAAAGAATGAACCGGAATAGCAACAGCGCCTCGACTGTTCGCTTGATCGATGACATGGCCGGAAACGCCTTCATCGAACTGCTCCTCGTGCTTCCGGCGCTGCTAATCATTATCATGAGCGGCATCGAAGGCTCACTTGCGATGAAAACTCAGCAAGTATCTACCTCCATCAGCCGCGAGCTGGTGCTAGCTGCACAACGACTATGCGTCCTCGATTCGGGCCCGGAAGAGACGACCTACTTCGACACCCAGCGCTGCTTCGAAGAAAAGGTCACACCGCTGTTCCGCGACCAACTGGCAAAAGCGGCACCGGACGCAACCTTCGTGCTTACCCTCTACGTCGTGGATGGCACCACCGTAGAATCACGTGCCCAAGTGGATCACCGGGCAACTGCGGCAGGAAACCATTCGAAATTCGCTCCTGACGCGCTCCAAAACGAGCTTACCAGCACCCCTCGGGGCGAAGCATTGGACTTGTTCGGATCATTGCTGGTTGCCGAAGTGTTCATCCCTCAATCGGGCCCGCTCTCGGCTTCCCTCTTCAATCGCTTCTTTGTCTCGACGATCTACGGAGTGACGATCGCATGAGTATCGCCAGGACCATCGCTCACCCTGCTGAGGACGAACGCGGTACAGTCATCGTGCTCTTCGCGATTGTACTTGTTCCTCTCCTTCTTGCCGTAGGTCTTGCAATTGACTCCGGCAACCTCTACCGGGCCCAGCTTGCCGCCCAAAATGCCGCAGACGCGACCGTGTTGGCCACCATGCGCAATATCGTGCTCGCCGGACAGTGGCAGGTCGAAGAGCTTGCGGGTGCGCGCCTCGGCGGCAGCACCCCGGTCGCCCTCGACGTCAAAGCCGAGCGAATGGAAGAGTATCTCGAGGAGCGGATGGTGTCGCTGGCGAAAGCGAATATGGAAGCGGCCGGTCTTGGCGAATCGCTGCCGAAGTACCCCGTGAACGTCTACGATATATCCTATGTTCCAGCCGGTGCTGAAGGCGCAGAGGATGGGATAGTGTTCCGCTTGAGCGTGACTATCGAACGTCCTGTAGACTTGCTGCTCCTGGACAAGGTGCCCTACTTCGGTGTCGAAGAGGGAGTCGTTCGCGCCACGGCACATTCGAAACGGGAAACGCTGAATCTATTTGTCGCCTTCGACAATTCGGCTTCGATGCAGTGCCCACAAACCGGCCCTTGCACTTGCTTGCAATCCGGCTCCGCCGGGAGCTGCCCTGCAGGAGCCACGCGCTGGGATGCTCTCATCGAAGGCCTGAAGGAGTTCTCGAAGTTCTTCGATCTCGATCATGACCATGTCGTCTTCGTCCCCTTCAATCTTACCGCTTCGACGTTCACCGTCGACGATCTCCGATTGCGACATGGCTATGACGGAGAGCTCACGAGCGGCATCGTCGACGGTTACATCGAGGACCTCCGCAATCACCTGGAACCTTGGGACGCGAGTAATATCTGCGATGCCCTTACCGAAGGATGGGCCGCGCTCGACTCCGACCAGCCGATGCACGCGGTACTATTCACCGATGGCGCCCCTTCCGCCCGTCGGATTCACTTCACCACGGACGCCGTCAGAGCAGGCGGTTTGCAAGCACACAGCCTGGGCTTCGGGGGAGACTCGGATTACGACTACACGTTCCATTCGGTAGGCTGGCTCGACTTCACCGTCGAGCCAAATGTCTTTCGCAACGGCCCTTCGCTACTGATTCCTACCGCCGCAGCTAAATCGGGCGGGATGACAGACGATCCGGCTGTCCCTATCGAACGGGCTGCTTGTCAGAGTGGCCTGGCACGCGCTCAACCGGTAGCCGCAAGCAGCGACATCGCCGAGGTTGGCAATGACACATTCTCTCCTTGCGTCTTGTCGCTCGAAAGTCACCTCCCCGCACACCCGGAAATACGCTTCGATAGAGGCATCGATGCGGCGGGAGACGACAGTTGGACTTTCGGTGATTTTGCGAAGACTTACTATCACTGCGCCTTGATGATTGGCGACCACTTGATTCGGCGTGATGACGGACGGCTCCATGTTATCGCGTTAGGAGATCCCAGCGGCACGCCCCCCTCGGATCTCTATGGTGATAGCAACGATGTCTTTTCCCGCAAGGATGCGTTTAACGCTCGCTTGGCGTTGGATAGCGAACAGATGCAGCGCTACATGCAGCTTCAGGACGAGTTCGGCGCCTTCCATGCGGCAGACTTCGATTTCGACGGCTACGAAAGGTTCGGCGGTTCGGGAGCAACGAGCGCAGAGAAGAGCGGGCGCTACCTACCGACACACGATGCCACGGAACTACGCGCAATGTTTGCCGAGATAGCCAGAGAAACCGCTTTGCGCCTTATTTCATGACAACCACCACGAGCTGGTAGAAACGTATGCGACATACTCTCCAAAGCCTATCGAGTGATTTCATAGTCCGCCTCATCCCTCTGTTCGCTGTGGCGGGGCTCGGCATCTACCCCCCGAGCCCCGCCCTCGCTGACGGTCCGGCCATCGAACCACGATGGATCGAGAGCCCGTGGGCAGAACCGAGCGGACATGACGGTACGATTGCTCAAACTCCGAACTTTGACGAATGCCCGTACTTTGATGTGGAGATTCGCAACCTCCCGGGAGGCGGCGTGGTTCGCGATCCGCATCAACTCTACGGTGCGGCTGCGGAATTGTCTTGTATCGATGAAATGCTTGCTCGAGCGTATGAAAACTCGGACGTCGGGCCGAAGCGCTACGCCGACGACAATTTCGCTTTCAAACTGGTGTACCAGTTGATCGGCGATCCCGACCATAGCGTCGGACTCCAGTCAAACGGCGCCTATTGCCACGAAACCAAGGTTCAACACGCGACGCCGGGAGGGCGGAAGCAGGGAGAGAACTGCCTAAAGCTCAGTGTGGCGATGGATTCCTCTTGCGAAGTCGTTCCACTGGAAGAGGCTATTGAAGAGTGCGGAGAGGCCTTTGCGCTCGGCGTCGAAGTTACCTACCAGCGCTCGACTCCAATTTCCCTGATTTGGGAACCGGGCTACGATATAGAATCGCAGCAAACTATCGTTCGCTTTCCCCTCGAACCCGGAACGTCGAAAGAGTGGTGCGTGTGGAAAGGCTCGAAGCAATCGCCGTTGCTGGTGATTGACTCCAATGGCAGCGGCCGGATTTCATCCGCGTATCAGCTCTTCGGCCGCTGGGCCTTCGGTGGGCAGCAGTCCGCGTCCCTTGACAGCAACTCACATCAGCTCCAGCCTCGCCCGTGGAACCATGGATACGAGGCGCTGGCAAGCCTTGATCGAGACGGCAACGGTCGGGTGGAACAGGATGAGCTACGGGGACTTGCCCTATGGTTCGACGAGAACAGTGACGCAGTATCGCAGCCCGGTGAGGTTCGGACCTTGGAATCGGTAGGCGTCACCGCGCTCTTCTACAAGCCGGATCAGTCGACTGCGGAGCCGAGGCTGCTGTTCGCCGGCAAGGGATACGAACGTGAGGTAAACGGCACGATCACCGTTGGTGCCTCCGTCGATTGGGAAGGAGAAATCGCCACTACCGCGGCCGAGCTCACCATGCTGCCGGAGGTGCTGCCCCGGAACACGCCTGCGATCGAGCAATTGCCCGCGTCTGATGAGCAACCACCATCCGAAGCAAAACCAGTGCTAGGGGCGTCTCGGATTAACGGGATCTGGAAGGTCCAGATGGGCAGCCCAACCGATTCTCATCCGGCCGCAGCTTCCGGCTACCTCATCCTGAATTCGAATGACGAGTCGGCACGTTTGGAGGGTAGCAGTGTCAGTACCCAACCGTTTCAACATCAGAAACTTCAGAGCAAAAGCTTGGCGATGCTGACCACGTTCGAGGGGATTGTGCGGTCCGACCAGACCGGCCAAATCAACTACGAATGGTCTACCAAGAGCGGCAAGACGCGGCTTCGTTCCGTCGCCCGCCTTGCAGCAGACGGGGCGCTATTGATTGGTGAGACAGAAGTCGCTTATCAGATCGACGGCTCGGGTCGTCGCATGCGCTACCAATGGTATGCCCGGCCGACCAAATAGCCCGTGCCAACCAATAGTCAGGCATAGGAGCTAGAGTGGTATACCGCTCTAGCTCAGGAACCTGCGACCTCGGAGGGCTCGATAAAGGCATAGCCGATACTGCGAACAGTCCTGATATACTCAGGCGTATCCAGATTGTCGCCCAGCTTCTTCCGGATACGGTTGATGTGGTTGGGAACACTGGCTTCGTAGCCGCTTACCGAACTACCGTAAATTTCCTCCACGATATCTTCCCTACTGAAGACTCGACCGGGACTGGCTGCCAGCAACGCCAGGATATCGAATTCACGTGCAGTCAGTGAAATTTCGACTCCCTGCTTTTTCACCCATCGCCGCTCAAAATCGATCTCGAGTTCACCATAGTGCAAACGGGGGGCTTTTGCCGGCTCCTCCGGAACGCCGCGGACACTGCGGCGAAGCACCGCCTTGATTCGAGCCTTTACCTCAGCCAATCGGAACGGTTTGGTAATGTAATCGTCAGCTCCCAGCTCGAGTAGTAATACCTTATCAAGCTCATCGGAGAGGCAGGAGATAACTACAATCGGCACCGCTTCATTATTCTTGCGAATTCTTCGACAGACTTCCAGCCCACCGAGCTTCGGCAGCATAATGTCGAGAATGATG
>JAGRAW010000174.1 GCA_020434415.1 Bdellovibrionales bacterium | reverse complement strand
AAATTACTATGATCAACCTCATGGAGCGATAGAGGTTACTCTGTAAGTTTTGCTTTTGCCCCCGGTTTGAAATCACTTAAAACCGAAGAGTCATTGTGGTGAGTGTCGGCACGCCGTTGCAGCGCATTCTTGTTCCGGTAGTTGCGGCTGCCTGCGTAGGCGGAGTTGCCCTGTTTTGGTATAATGGCGATGCAACGAGCATGTGGAAGGATCCTGGTCGCCTCGCTGCCGCAGGTCGAAACCTGGCGGATGCCCAGTGGATGCCTGTCGTTGTCGTTGGAGGCTACCTTCTTGCTGCCGTGCTCCTAATTCCCGTCACAGTCCTTATTTTTGCCACGGCCTATCTGTTTGACCCTGTGCCGGGATTCGCGTTGGCGCTCACGGGCGTGCTGACCAGCGGCACCCTCGGCTACCTTGTGGGGGAACGCCTTGGAGCAGAACGTATGACAAAGCTTCTCGGACGGCCCTTCGAGCGCGCGCGGCGTCTCCTGTCACGGAAGGGGTTTTTATGGGTGGCGCTGATCCGTCATATTCCCATAGCCCCCTTTACCATCGTCAATCTGGCGGTTGGCTGCGCCAGGGTCGGCGTGTGGCAATTTGTTGCGGGCACGGCATTAGGAATGATTCCCTCGATCGCCGCGATTATGCTCTTCAAGCACAGCATCGTCGCAGTGGTTGCGGGAGAAACAAGCCGAGCGACACTCGGAAGCTATCTTGCTGGAATCGGCCTGCTGCTCTTTGGCGGCTACTTGATGCAACGATACGCAAGAAAGGAACTGGCGAAGAATGAGTAAGCTGCAAAAGCCTGAGGGTCAAGTCACGGTCGTAGATCCTGAACGGGAAGCCGCCCTCGCTCGTTCGCGCAAACTCGCCGAATTACTTGACAGCACGTTTCAGGTTCCCGGCACCAACTTCCGCATCGGCGTTGAAGCTATCATCGGTTTGCTGCCGGGCGTCGGCGACGCAGTTTCTTCAATGCTATCCACGTATATTTTATACGAGGCGGCCCGTGTCGGTGCATCGCGAACTACCTTGGTCCGCATGTTCGGCAATATACTGTTCGATACTCTGATTGGCTTGATACCGCTCGTTGGCGACCTGTTCGATTTCGTCTTCAAGGCAAACTCCAAGAACGCTCGGTTGCTTGAGCAAGAGCTTCACAGAACTGCGGGCAAAGCGCGCAACGATAGTCATGCCATGCGCACTCTGATTGGCCTCGCGCTCGTCATCGTGCTGCTGCTGGTTCTGTGCGTCGTGCTGGTGCTGAGCGGGTTATTGGCCGCGGTTCTTTAGCCCTCCAGCATCCCGTACCTTCGCCCCCCTAGTAGGCAGTCGCTGACAACGGGAAAATGGTCTGATAGATTTTTCCAGCGAGCGGTAGCAAGAACTTGAGTATCGGTAACCGAGATGTTCTTGACCAGAATGCGATCCAAAGCGAGCAGAGGGAATGGTGTTGGAAATGTCCGACCACGCCGCCCATGCCGACGGAGAAAGCAATCTTGCAGTCCAACCTGCGTCAGTAGCCGAGCGCCTCGAGTGCCGGGGTCGTTGAAGTCCCCGGCTACGATCACCCGCTGGTCGTCGGGAACGGTGGTGCGTACGAGTCGCGCTAACTCCGCAAACTGCATGATTCGTCCGGCCGGTCGCAAGTCGAAATGCACGCAGAAACAATGTAAAGGTTCATCATCTACTCGAACCAGTGCGTAAAGCACTCCTCGCCGCTCGAACGAAGTGGTCGACACATCATAATTTCTCCATGCCTCAATCCGGTATTTACTGAGGATCGAGTTCCCGTGGTGGCCGGCAGGGTAGGAAGCGTTGCGTCCGTACACGGCAAATGGCCAGCGCTCTTGCGCCAAATACTGCTCTTGAGAGGCATCGGCCCAATCGACAAACCGCCGTTGCCTTCGGAGATGATTGCCCTGTACTTCCTGTAAGAAGACAATGTCCGGGTCGACAGCCAGCAGCTCAGCGCGGATGCCGGGCAACACGTAGCGTCGATTCTGGATACACACTCCCTTGTGGATGTTGTTCGTAAAGACTCGTAAACGCATTCCTCCTGTTACCTTAGAGCTTAACCACGAATAAGCTCTAAGTGACCTCAGCGCCGAGTAGTATGATCGGACTCATACTACCGTGCGCAGAGGTTTGATTATCTGACGTCACTGCGCGAAGAAATGTAGAGTTCTTGGCGTGGATCACCTATTCGTTTGGAGGAATAAATGGCCGCACCACAAACTCGACACACGACTTCGGTCCCCGGGTCTACTTCTTCATCGGGAGGCACCGCTGACCTGGTCAAGATTTTGTTTGCAATCTTCTTGCCGCCTGTCGGGGTATTTTTGGAAGTCGGAATCGGTAAACACTTTTGGTTGAATATTGTGCTGACCTTGCTGGGATTTATCCCTGGTCTGGTGCACGCTGTGTGGGTAATCGCGACTCGTTGAACGATGCAGGAATGACACCTGTTCGATACGGACCTTGATCTTTTCCAATCCACGGTCCACGCTACACGATTACCTATCGGACGCTGACCGGAGTAAGGAAAGATGGAGTATCGTCAATACCTCGGGAGGGTGTGGTCGATATTCAGACCGCGAACGCATCGCTCATGGTCGCAGGTAGTTTTACTACTTGCTGTCGTTTGTAGCGGATGTTCGCCCCTTCAGGCCCCTCAGGTTACCGTGGAGCAGTACTGGTTAAGGGAACTCCCATTCGCTCATCACGCGGCAGCCACTTTCCGTCTCAACGTAGTAAATGACAACTGGATGCCGCTGTCTTTCTCCGGTGCTACGCATACCGTCGAGCTCGGCGGGAATGCCATTGGAACCGCTGTAGATTCGTCTCCACTTGTCGTGCCGGCTCGAAGCACTGCGGCTACGATTGTCTTTGTCTACGTGAGGAACAATTTGACACTCGCAAAACTGGAGCGAATGGCTGCTGAGGACCACCTCACGTACCATCTTCAATCAAAGCTTTTTTCATACGATCCACCGCTCGCTCCGCTGGAGCTCGGCCGTCGGGGGACACTTGAAGTGCTTCATGCACGCAACAAACTGAAAGTTCGGGGAACTGGCGCGCCGGCACCCGAGCTGCATCGAGTACACACTCCCAGCGTCTGCGTCGCCAATTGCAAGAGCTTGCCTCTGTATCCCCCAGCCTTCCGCGGGAACTACGAGCTGTACGCCGCGGAGTAGATTCGCCGACTCTGCACTAGCTCTACCTACCCTTTCTACCTGCGCTCCGTGCCTCGGGCGCTCCGTACCTCGGGGGGGCGCTGCTGAGTGCTATCCCGCAAAATCGGTGTGCTCACGTCGTGCTGATGCGCATCATGCGTGCCTCCTTCCGCCCGGCGTATGCTCGCATTTCTAGCGGAAAGAAATATCGCTGCATAGCACTGCCTGACCTACCTTTACGGGTCTCTGCGAAAAGGCTGGGGTGCGGGATAGAGATTGCGTGGCCTCTATACCCTTGACCTGACGACGTTGTTCCTACCTGAACTTCCACCCTTCTCTATCGCCTAGCCTTTTCGCAGGGATCTTTGAAGATCCCCTTTCTTCCGGCATGGACCCGGCGCACTACAAATGGCGCCCGGTCGCGAGGGTCTGATCACGCTCATCGCGCAAGCGGCTGTTTTCCCGCTATCGTAGATTTTCGGCAGTCATCCTCCGACCCATGGTTGGCAGGTGGCTCACTACCACTACGTTATTTATCCAGGAGAAATTCCCTATGGCTCTCTTCCACAAAGAATTCAATTCACTTCAGGAGCTACTAGTAGACCAGGTTCGGGATCTCTACGACGCTGAGCAACGTCTACTGAAAGCGCTACCGAAAATGGCGGAAGCCGCCTCCTCGCCGGAGCTGCGCGCCTGTTTTTCCAATCACCTCCAAGAGACGAAGATGCACGCAGATCGCCTGGAGCAAGTTGTTCAGCAGCTTGGCGAGGATGCGGAGGCAGAGACGTGCGAGGCGATGAAAGGTCTGATTTCCGAAGGCGAGGAGATGGTGAAGGCCAAGGGCGATCCGGACGTTCGCGACGCGGCGTTAATTGCCGCGGCGCAGCGCGTCGAGCATTATGAGATGGCCGGCTACGGCGCCGCCCGGTCCTTTGCCCAGCGTCTCGGTCTGACTACCGTTGCCGAAATTTTGCAAACCACCCTCGAGGAGGAAGGCAACGCGGACAAGAAGTTGACCCAGATCGCTCTTGGTTCCGTAAATCCTCAAGCAAGTCGTGCAAGCACAACCATGTGAACGATGTGCTGCGTTGGATCGTTACCGTTGAGCGGAGCGCGAATCGCGCTCCGCTTTTTTGATCGCCGCATTCCTTTCCTGCACATCAAAGTCGGGCCCTGCCACACGTAAAGGCCGGGTCCGCATGCCATCAGAGACAACAACGATTCATTCCGGCACTGCCGTCTGTGACTTACGTCATACCACCCGCGTCGTCACTACTGCTAGAGATGCCTCGACTTCAGGTCTCTCAGGTCGAACAAACCATCTAACGCGGAGAGTAGGTATGCGAGCCACATCGTCTCTTTCAGACACGTTCATGGTCGGGCTACGTGCCCAGCTACAAGAGCTATTTGAAAAGGAACGAGCTGTCGTATGCGAAATGCAAACGCTAATTGCGAGGTGCCGAGAGCTGGCTATGCAAGAAGCACTGCGCACCTATCTTGTTACTGCGGTGACAGCTGACAACGCAGCGTCGATAGCCTGTGAGTTCGCTGGAGTTGCTACTTCCGTACAAGATGGTCTCTGTACCCGATGGACCACAATCTTCCCCCTGACGCACACAGTCGCAGCGCCTGGCGCTCGCGAGATCGACAGAGCGCAGCATCTTGCCGCTGAGCTGATCGTTGACTATTCACGGGCTTGCAAGTGGGCTGCCCTGCTTGGCATAAAGCCCGTCGCACTTGTGTTACAGCAGGGACTGGAGAATCGAAGGCGAGGCTACGAAACGTTGCAGCGGTTTTATCTTCAGTGCCGCGAGCAAGTGCAGGAGTCCACCTATTCGGAAAGCAGGGTAATCACGGAAGCTGCCTGAGGACAGGCAACCCAAAGGCGTCACCTCACGCGCGCTACATCTCGCCTTTGAACGGATCTACCACGCTTTCCATGAGCCGCCGCAGAAGCGGACGTTTCTTCCATGCACGTCTCGTAATCTTCCGACTGCGCGAAAGATCCTCTACGTGATGTGCAAGTAGAAGTTCAGCTAGCTGTTGGTCGAGAACGTTTAGACAGACTTCTTCATCTTTTTTCATCGAACGTTGATTGAAGTTTGGCGAACCGATACAGGACAGCACCCGGTCAGCGATTATCAGCTTGGAGTGAAACATGGTCGGGACGAACTTGTAGATTTCTATCCCCGAGTCTAACAACGGCTCGAACTCACTTTCCGCTGCTATTCGGCTGACGCGGTAGTCGGTATGCTTGCCCGGCACCAGCAACTGAATCTTGACGCCTCGAGCCGCAGTGCGACAGAGAATGTCCCGCGTGATTGCGTCGGGCACGAAATAAGCAGTGGCAATAACGAGTTCACGTTCCACATTGGCGCAAATCGTGCGAAAAAGCGTCGCGATGTCGCTCCAGCCGATACATGCCGCCCCCCGGATAACCTGCGCCAGAGCGGTACCGGGGTTCATTGCGGTCGGCATCGCCACTCCCTGGTCCAACATCGGTTCCGCCGTCTCGAGCCAGTTGGAAACGAACGCTGCGCGAAGCCCGGTCACGGCGGGACCACTGACCTGAAAATGAGTATCTCGCCACTCCGCGGGACTTCTTGCGTCACCTTCCCATTCGGCTGCGATACCCACTCCCCCGGTAAACCCGATGGTGCCATCACACACCAGAATCTTTCGATGAGTCCGGTGGGTGTAATCCCAGATGCAAGGAAATCTGAGGGGGCGAAACCATTGCACATTCACCCCAGCTCGATGCATCTCTCGTAGTAAGCGACGCGACATCACGCGAGCGCCGAGCGAATCGAGCAGCACCTGGACGGTGACCCCGCGACCGGCTGCCCGACACAGTGCTTCTGCGAAGCGCTTGGCTATTTCCCCGGACCAATAAACGAATGTGAGAAACTCGATGCTTTCCGTCGCACTTTCAATAGCGTCGAGCATCGCCGGAAAGATCTCGACCCCGTTTCGCAGTGGCTCAATACGGTTGCCCGACGTAAAGGGAATCCCGAGGGAATGCTCAAGCGCAGCCTGCCAGTGCCCCAGCGAGCCGGGCGGGAAGGGTGAATCTACCCGCTCCCACTCCCGACGCAAGCGATTGCGCTCATCAGAGGGACGCTGCTCGATCATCGGTACCTCCCTTGAAGGAAGCGCCACGACTTACCCCGCGTCGTTTCCTATTTGGTCCAGCTGTTCCTCCGACATGAGTTGGATAAAGTCCCGGACAACCACGGGATGATTTGGCGCGTCGTAGGTCGTCAACACCCGTTGATATGCGGCGTTCTCTTCATAAAAGGAGCGCAGCTCATCTTCATCAGCTGTCAGTACAGTTCCATTCAAATTCACTCCCGCGAACAGACCTGTACTCTTGGAGTAGACCTGCACATCCGGAATTTCTCGATCGCGCCGAAGCTCGTCTGTCGCCGCTCCCCCGAATGAAGCGGTGACATCCGCACCAACGGTCAACTTACCGGTTTCGAGCTGCTGTCGGGCCTTCTGATTGGTGAACAGCAGTACCATACCGGTACTTTTCGCTCCTAGTTGCGCCCCCAAACTGGCGCTGAACAAATCAAGGAAGCCGAGAGAACTCCAGGAATTGTTCGGCCCCTTACAGGTTACGATGCCATCTCCGTGACTGCCCCCGACCACTGCCGCTACTGTCGTCACCGACGGAAACACCGCCAAACACTCGGCACCCTGTAGCGTGCTACGCGAAAGCGGAGGATTCTGTCCCTGGGTGAGCGCACGCAGCGTAGAGGAGGCGTCTTTTACAAGCTGACTTAGCTCCCCCTCCGAGAGTGCTACCGTCCGCTCATAAACGACGTTTTCCGTGTTTTGCTGCACTTCTGTGGACGCTTGCCGGTCCTGTTGCCCCATCCGGGCTCGCGTATCGGAGGTAGATTGCGTCATCCTACCCGCTTGGTGTGAGGTTGAACCGGAAGCAGCCGGGCTCCCTGCTGACGTGCTTCCTCCCTTCCCTTCGTAAAAGGCGTCCGAGGGAATTCTGGTGTCCTGCACGTAGCATTCCTTAGGATCTTGCTTCGATGGCCACGCACGGCAATTCGCCTGCGCTAAACCTCGATCCTGGCACGTATAGGGACACGGGCTTCGTGTGACGCTACCGGTCAAATCGACAATGACGTATTCGTCTGCCTGCACCGGCCCGCTTCCTTGGTGTAGCTTCATTGACGGGTGTTCGGCATGTTGAGACCGTGCTTGACCTTGAAGCTTCTCTTGCATTGCGGGTAGCGTCTCCGAGGGCTGAGACTGAGCCGACGAAACCGTAGGAAGAAATAATCCCATTACCGCAAGCGACGTTATGGCGTTTCGAAAATTCATGACTTTGATCATAGCGAGCGGCCTCTCCGTTCTCTGAAGTTGATTCTTCGGGTGCTGCAATACCGGCACAGAGCAAAGCCTAATAGGAGTTGAGCAGCACCAACATGATACTAGTCACCTAGGCATTGCTCCGAATCCCTCTTCCTTTCTACGTCTAATTCGTCTCCTTAGGTTGCAGAAGCACGTTTGCTTCCGCATTATTGGTGGGTGTGACGTGCCGGGACGCAACCAACGTCCTTCGGTAGATTCGGACTACTTTTACGACTGAGGAACTCAATGAAGCTCTTATCATTTCAGCAACCACGCGCTGCATCAAAATTCGCCGCGGCGCGCACTGCGGTCAACTACACCGTCGGCATTGGACTGTCGTTGATGCTTTCCTACGGCGCCGCGACAGCCCAGTCGCCGACGACGCAACCAAGTCACGCTTTGGCAGTCCTACACACCAGCACCGGTCAGGCAGTAGGCTCCGTGTTCTTCGAACAGAAGGGCGACGGCGTCGAAGTTACGGCACAACTTATAGATCTCGAGCCGGGCAAACGGGGGTTTCACGTTCACGAGTTCGGTGATTGTAGCTCAAGCGATTTCAAATCAGCGGGCGGTCATTTTTCGCCACAAGCTCACCCCCACGGGGGACCGAACGATATGAAACGGCATGCC